>DASTGE010000730.1:0-5170 GCA_035719405.1 Burkholderiaceae bacterium | reverse complement strand
GACCTGGATGTCGACGGCGCCGATGCTCCCGTGGTGTGCAGCGTGGACTGGCGCGAAGCCAAGCCGCCCGTCGGTGTGGGGGATGGATACGATCCGGCCGCACTAAATCTCGTTGCGCTGCCCGTGCCCGCTCGTTGGCTCTGGCCGCCTCCGGTGCTGGACGAAGCCCGCGATGCACCGGCACCGATCCGCGAACCTCTGCTGCGATCTGACAAGACGCTCTCCTCAAGGCAAATTGCTCAGCCGAATTGGAGGACATTCGCTTGCCCTGATGTGCGAGCCCGCGACGCCTTGCATGTCCGTGCGAAGCGCGACGATTGCCAATTGATTGCCAATTGGCTGTGGGTCGTTTGCGGGGCGTCAGGCGAGGGGTGGAAATCAGCGTGCGCGGTTGCCGATCCTTCCTGCCCTCGTCAATTTTCATTTCCCCCGCCTTGCGGCGTGACTCGAGCCAGCCGGTCTCCGACAAGTCGGGGCAGTTCACATTGATTCGAACAGCGCTTGACCCAAATCCATCGACGGGTTCTGCTCAAAAGGACTGTCTTCCTTTTTTGAAAGCGGATACCGCGGCGCCAATCCGGTCGCGCGGAAAGCGTTGCAGCCGGCGCGCGGCGAAGGTGAGGTCGGCGTCGGGACGCGCAATCTTCAGCGGGGCCGATCGAACGCAAATCCGGCTGGCCATCCGGCCGCCGGTGGACATGAACACTACTGACTTTTCCCGGCCGCGGACAAGCAGCAAACCGGACATCGACAAACGGACCCACCCGCACGTCCGCGCCTTTTCAGTGAATATCCTTGCGCCCGCGGCCTGCTTGTCTGCCAGTTGCAAGATCAACGCCCTCGATCCCTGCAAAGAGCTTGGCTGCCCGCACCTTCACGTCGAGCAGTTCGTTCGCTGTCACGCTGTAGCGGCCACTGTAAGGGTCTACTTGCACGCTGAACTCGACGTCCTTCCCGGCGTGCGACAACGTGCCACTGGTAAATGTGTAGTTGGGCGAGGCTGCCGGAAGGCCTTTCGCCTTCACGTCGTAGTCCACGTAGGTCACGTCGTAGATCTCGCCGCTCTCGAGATCGAGCGAGCCGGTGGATTGCACGATCTCTTCGTCCAGCTCGTCTGTGATCGCAATGGGTACTTTCAGGTGCACGGTAATCCTTGGTTCAGGGTTTGCCTGCTGCCATCCTACGCCTACTTCCCGACAAGGCATGAGGCGTGTTCATGAGCGACCAGCAGATTGGCTGCCGTCGGGCATGCGCCGGTGTTCCTCCTCGGCCGTAGACCTGGGCCTGCTGCCGCGCCTGTCGCCGCTTGGAGGAGATTGGTGCTGGGCCGCGGCGGCTGGGCGCTGGACGAGTCGAGGTGCTCCCGTGCTCCGCGCTTCCGGACAAATTTCACAAAGGCCGAAATCAAACCGGCCGATATCAATCCGAGTGCCCCTGCACCGTAGCGCGGTCGCCTCAACCGCGACACGTTGACAAAACGAAGACAGCTCTCGATGAAACCATCGCTCATCAATAACCGCTCCGTGGGTGGCCGGCTGGCCGCCGGCTTTTGCTGTCTCGTGGCGATGCTGATCGGCATTGCCATCCTCAACGGTCTGGAGTTCCACAGGATGGGCGAGCGCGTGCGCCAGATCGTCGAAGTCAATAACGCGAAGTCGGCCCTGGCGCGGAAGATGCTCAACCAGATTGACCGGCTCGCCACTCAAGTGCGTTCGATTCCGCTGATGACAGACCTCAAGGATATCGATGCCGAGGCCAAGGCGGTGAAACTCGCCGAGCAGACCTACTCGCAAGTGGAGAAAGAGCTGCAATCGATGCTGGCGTCCTCCGGCGCGACGATTCAGGAGCGCAAGCTCCTCGAAGAAGTCGTTGAAATCGGACGGAGGACTGTGCCATTGCTGAGACTTGCAGCCAAGCAGGGCGAGGCGGGTGCCAACATGGAAGCTGCGGTCACGTTGACTCTGCAGGTACAGCCCAACGAGCTGATCTGGCGCAAGAAGGTGAGCGAGCTGATTGCGCTGGAGGAGGACGCCAGCCGTCAGGCCTATGCCGCGTCGATGGAGGATCGTCGCAATGCGCTGGCAATGGCGGCCGGTGTCGTCGTTCTCGCCGTGGGCGGCGGCGCCTTTCTGGGTTGGCGCATCACGCGCAGCGTGAAGCAGCCGATCGACCGCGCCATTGGCGTCGCAGAGCGCATTGCGGAGGGAGACCTGACTTCGGCGGTGGAGGTGACCTCGCAGGACGAGATCGGCCGGCTGCTGCAAGCCATTTCCTGCATGCAGGATCGGCTGCGGGAACTGGTCGGCGGCATCCGTGAGTCGGCCCGGAGCATTCAATCGGCAAGTGCCGAGGTGGCCAGCGGCAACCGGGACTTGAGCCAGCGCACCGAGGTCGCCGCGTCGAACCTTCAGCAGACGGCCAGTTCCGTGGAGCAGCTGACCGGCACCGTCCGGCAAAGCGCGGAGTCTGCGGCACAGGCCAACCAGCTCGCCTCGTCGGCTTCGCGCGTCGCCTCCCACGGCGGCGAGGTCGTCAGCCGGGTGGTCTCGACGATGGACGAGATCAATGCCAGTTCGAAGCGGATTGCCGACATCATCGGCGTGATCGACGGCATCGCATTCCAGACCAACATCCTCGCGCTGAACGCCGCGGTCGAAGCGGCGCGGGCAGGTGAGCAGGGACGTGGCTTCGCGGTCGTCGCGGGTGAGGTGCGCTCGCTGGCGCAACGCAGTGCCGAGGCGGCCAAGGAGATCAAGACGCTTATTGGCACTTCCGTGGACCGGGTCGAAGCGGGTTCGCGTCTGGTCAAGGATGCAGGCGCGACCATGAGCGAGATACTCGTCAGCGTGCAGCGGGTGACGGACATCATCGGCGAGATCAGCGCGGCGTCGGCCGAGCAGTCGAGCGGGATCGGCCAGGTGAACGTTACCGTGACGCAGCTGGACCAGATGACACAGCAAAACGCGACGCTGGTCGAGCATGGCGCGGGCGCCGCCGAGAACCTCAAGGATCAGGCGCTGCGCCTGTCGGCAGTGGTGTCACGCTTCAGGCTGGGGCGGGATATTCAAGCCGGCGCGCGGTCCTGAGCTGCATCACGCCGCCTGGCGCGATGCCCATTCGGATCGCGTCGGTAAATCGGGCGTCGCCCGGATCTGAGCCTTGAGCGCCATTGCCGCCCGGGCTTCCTGGCCGGCCATTGCCATCTCGAAGATGAGCCGATGTTCCGCATGAACATCGCGGGGTCCGGGCTCCTGCTCGATCGCCATGCAGCCGGTAGCGTTCGCTGTGGCGCGCCAAGGTGCGCAGGATCAGTGTTCGTTGCCGTTGCCCGAATCGATTGTCGTCACGGCCTGAATGCTTCGTTTGGCCACATTCAATCCTTGTTCGTGTTCGCGGGGCTCGTTGTGCTCAGCCTCTTGAGGCGCTGCACCCGGTAGCTCAGCTGGGGCCGGGTCTGGCCGAGCGCCCGTGCAGCGGCCGCGAGGTTTCCTCCGCCCCGTGCCACGGCCTCCTGGATGAGCACCTGCTCCATCGCGTCCAGGCTCAGGCTCCGACCTGCAGTTCGTCGTAGAGAGCTGCCGTCGGCCGCCACGCGCTGCTCGAGCGCGCCCTCGGCATTCACGGTGAGGGGAGCGACGCCAGGCATCTCGGGAAATAGATCGTCCACGTCGACGAGTTGCCCGTCGCTTACCAGAATCACACCGCGCTCAATCAGATTCTCGAGTTCGCGCACGTTGCCTGGCCACGGAAGGCGGCGCATGGCGTCCAGCGCACGGTCGGTGAAACCGGCCACCCGCTTGGCATGCAGGGCGGCGAAGCGCTGCAGCAGGTGCATGGCCAGGGGCTCCACGTCCTCCACGCGCTCGCGAAGGGGAGGGATGCGGATGGGGTACACGTTCAGCCGGTACAGCAGATCGCGCCGGAAGCGGCCCGCGGCCACAGCGTTCTCCACCTGGGACTGCAGGTCTTCCAGACGCACGAGCAGGAAGTCGGCCTCGTAGTCGCGCGCCATTGCTTCGCCGTCCGGCCACGTGCTCAAGGACGACCGGCGATGCGGCAGCTATCGCGTACGAAGAGGTGAATGGCAATTCCAAGCGCCTCGTGATTGATGACCTCCTGGCCCCGCTTGCTCTGCGGCGTTGTCGCGTTCTGGCTCTGCCAATGAAATCGCGACGCCTGGACGGGAACGGAATTACGTTGCCGAGGGTTGCAGCTGACCCGAGGCGCACCTCGCAGGTCGCAGGGCGGTAGTCCACCAGCTTCTGAAGCATCGCCGACAGTGCCGGCACAACATCAGGCGGAATCCTCTGAACGAGCGCAAATGTCGATCCGTCGATCTTGAAGGGTGGGACAGTTCCGACCCAGCGGCCTGCCGACGCATCTCCCAGTTGCAGTTGCGCGCACGTTCTTCCGTTTGACTCGCGGCCCTGTAACCACAGTACCGCAGCCCGGTATATGCAGGAGAAGGTGTTACAGCAGGGGGCAACAGTGGACGGTCACGCGGATGAGGAGTCATGGGAGCTGCAGGCGGTAGCGGACGCTGCCGGCGGTGACTCCCTCGCATTCGCGGTGCTTGTGCGGCATCACCAGTCGCGCCTGTTTGCCTTTCTAGGCCGCATGGGGTTGCGCCAGGCAGAGGCCGAGGAACTTGCGCAGGACGCGTTTGTGCGTGCATGGCAGCAGCTCGGTGCCTACAAGGCGGAGGTCGCTTCCTTCACGACCTGGCTATACACGATTGCCCGGCGGCTTGCCTTGAATCACTTGGATCGGGCCGATGTTCGCTATCTGACGAACATGGGCGATGTTGCCGTCGACGACGTGACATGTGATCGGCCCGGGCCGTTGGCATATCTGGAGCAGCGCCAACAGCAGCAGCGCCTGCAGGCAGCCTGGCGCTCATTGACGACGCTCGATCGCAGCATCCTTGCCCTGGCCTATGTGCATGGCCTGGGCATCGAGGACGTGGCACGTATCGAGCGATGCACGCCGGCAGCCGCGCGAGTGCGCATACATCGCGCGCGGCTGCGGCTTCGTGAGGCGCTGCAGGCTGATGTCATGCCGCGCCGTGCTGGAGTAGACCATGAATGATGTCGATCGCTTGTTGGAACGAGCGCTTCAGGAGCCTCTGCTGCACGCGCCCCCGGGCTTCGCCGAACGGGTCTGTGCGGCA
>DASTGE010000729.1:0-9046 GCA_035719405.1 Burkholderiaceae bacterium | reverse complement strand
CTGAAGCGTCCTTGCAGGCGATGCGGCGCCTTCTCGAGCGCGGTCTCGGGATCGCCGCGGGTCAGGTGCATCGGAGGCAGCACGTAGCGACCTGCCGCGTGAGCCTCACGCGCGGTGAGCAGCGCGGGCAGGGGCTCGCAGCGGATCACCTCCTTCGCCAGCGCAGCGACACGGCGTGCGGTCTGCCGGCTCCCGGCAATCACTGCGAACACCGGCTGGCCGAGATAGTGGAGGATGCCGTCCGCGAGGATCGGGTCGTCGTGGACGATCGGCCCGCAGTCGTTGAGGCCGGGGATGTCGGTGGCCGTCAGCACCTCCACGACGCCGGGCTCGCGACGCAGCCGGTCGATGTCGAGCGAAAGCAATCGGCCGTGCGCCACCGGCGACAATCCCAGCGCGCAGTGCAGGGTTCCGGCGACCTCTGCGATGTCGTCGGCGTACGCCGCGCGGCCGGTGACGTGCAGTTCGGCGGATTCATGCGGCCGGGCGATGCCGACCTGCGGGGTCGCGAGGGCCGTGTTGGCCAACGGGGCATCGACGAGCTTGTTCATGCCGGACTCCTCAATTCATGCCACACGTCCAACCGCACCGCGGCGAGCGGTTGATCCGGGCGGGTCTCCAGCCAGAAGCGACGCAGCAGTTGCGCGGCGACCTGCGCCCGATAGGCGGCGCTGGCCCGCAGGTCGGTCAGCGGGGTGAAGTCGTTTGCGAGCGCTTCGATGGCCATGAGCAGCGTTGGCTCCGTCCATGGCCTGCCGATCACCGCGTCTTCGGTGGCCTCGGCGCGCTTGACGATCGCTGCCATGCCGCCATAAGCGAAGCGCGCATTCAGCACCCTGTCGTCCTGCAGTTCGATGGCAAATGCGCCGCAAACGGCAGAGATGTCGCTGTCGAAGCGTTTCGACACCTTGTAGGCACGCATCGGCCGGTCAATGTGCAGCGGCACCTCGACCGCCTGCACGAATTCGCCGGGCGCTAGGCGGTTCTTCATGTAGTCGACGTAGAAGGCCTCCAGCGGCAGGTGCCGCACATGCGCGCCTCGGCGCATCACGAGGCGGGCGCCGAGGGCGATCAGCACAGGCGCGCCATCGCCGATGGGCGAGCCGTTCGCGAGGTTGCCGACCAGCGTTCCCGCATGACGCACCGGGGGAGACGCGAAGCGCAGCCACATGGCTTCGAGCTGAGGCCAGTGTTGCACGAGGGCCGACCAACCGTCTTCGAGCGAGGCTGCCGCCCCGATCGACAGGCAATGGTCGTGTACCGTGATGCGTTTGAGTTCCGCGACCTCACCGATGAAGAGGATGTCTGCGAGTTCGCGGAACTGCTTGTTGACCCAGAGACCGATGTCGGTGCAGCCGGCCAGCAGCCGGGCTTCGGGGTGATCGACGCGCAGGCGCGCGAAGTCGTCGAGCGTGCGGGGCGCCTGGAAGCGCTGGCCGGCGTGTTCGTAAGCGAGGGGCTCCTGGCCACGCAAGGTCCGAAGCTGCGCTGCAATGGCGGCTGTATTCAGTCGTGCAAGAGGCAAATCGAACATGCGCTGTCCCGCTTCGAGGATTGGCCGGTAGCCCGTGCAGCGGCACAGGTTGCCGGCCAGGTCGTCGGCCAATTGCTGCCGGGTGGGCCGGGTGCCGGCTTCGCAGTGCCGCTCGTAGGTCGCGGTCATCGTCATGATGAAGCCGGGGGTGCAGAAGCCGCACTGCGATCCATGGCATTCGACCATCGCCTGCTGCACGGGCTGATTCGGTACCGCGCTCACGTCCTCCACCGTCAGGACGGCCTTGCCATCGAGGGCCGGCAGGAACTGGATGCAGGAATTGACGGGCCGGATCGAGAGCTCGCCGACCACGTTGGCCTGTGCGCCGTCGGCCAGTTCGGCGATCAGCACCGTGCAGGCGCCGCAGTCGCCTTCGGCGCAGCCTTCCTTGGTGCCGTTGCAGCGTGCGTCCTCTCGCAGCCAGTCCAGCAACGTGCGTGTGGGTTCGGCATCGTCGACGCTGACGACACGTCCGCGGTGCACGAATGTGATGGGTCGGTGGTTCATCGGATGTTTCCTGTCTTCCTTGCTCTACCCCTGAAGTGCAGAGGGAGGTCGTGTCGAGGAGAGGGTCCCGGCTGCAAGAACCCGGGACTGACCCGAAGGTAGCGCGTCCGCCTTCACAGGTGTATACGATAGTCCGCATAAGCAGTATCTGCACCGGCGTATGGCGAGCGAATCGGCATTGACGAAGATCGACCTTCATCTCGTGAGGGTTCTTCATACCGTGATCACCGAACGCAGTGTTTCCCGCGCGGCGATGCGGCTGCAAAGCACGCAGCCCGCCGTGAGCGCCCAGCTCAAGCGCCTGCGCCAGCTGACGGGAGATCCGCTGCTGGTGCGTTCGGGGGCAGGACTTTCACCGACCGAGGGCGCATTGGTCATGGCCGAACATGCCGAGCGCTTGCTGCAGGAGGCGGACCAGCTGTTCAACCTGCGGCGGCGTGCATCGAGTTTCGATCCGCTGACCGCCGAAGGCCACTTCGGCATCGCGGCGAGCGACTATCTCGACCCGCTCTTCCTGCCGGAGCTCGTCGTGCAGCTCAAGCGCAGGGCTCCCAACGTCATGCTCGACTTTCATCCGCTGTCTGCGGAGTACGACTACCGCCGGCATCTTGCCGCGGGCGAGGTCGATCTCGTGATCGGCAACTGGCTCGAGCCCCCGGCCGAGTTGCAACTGGGGCGGCTGATGAGCGACGAAGTGGTCTGCCTGGTGGCAGAAGACCATCCCGCCGTCCGGGCATCGCAAGGCCGCGGATGGACGGTGGAGCGATACCTCGAAAGCGAGCATGTCGCCCCGACGCCGCTGCATCCCGGGGCCGTTGGCGTGATCGACGAGCACCTGCAGCGCCTGGGGCTGCACCGTCACATCGTCGTGCGCAGCGCGCATTTCAGCCTGATCCCCGCGATGGTCGCGCACAGCCTTCTGGTGCTCACCGCCGGCCGCCAGTTCTGCGAGCGTTATCTCGGGCTCCTGCCGTTGAAGGTGGTGCGCTGCCCGGTTGCCTTCCCGCCCCTCAATTACTACCAGCTCTGGCACGAGCGATGCCACACCTCGAGCGCACAACGCTGGCTGCGTGAGCAAGTGCGCGAGGTGGCCGGGTCGCTGGCGAGGAGGGCGGCATGAGACGACTCGCGATACGCGGTGACCTGCTGGACTTCGTCGACGACCCCGGCCTCGATGATGCGCTAGGCCCCGGCTCCCGCTTCCGCCCCGATCACTGGCTGCTTGTCGAGGACGGCCGCATCGTCGGCGTTCAGCCTGCGTCGCAGCTCCCCGACGACTCCTGGCAGCGCGACGACCACACCGGGCGCCTCGTGCTGCCGGGCTTCATCGACACCCATGTGCACAGCGGCCAGTTGGACGTGATCGGCTCCTTCGGCACGGCCCTGCTCGACTGGCTCGAAACGCACACCTTCCCCGCCGAGCGCCGCATGGCGGACAAGTCGCATGCGCAGCTCATCTCGTCGGTGTTTCTCGATGCGTTGCTGGCCAGCGGTACCACATCGGCCTGCGTGTTTCCCACCGTGCATGCCGTATCGGTCGATGCCCTCTTCGAGCAGGCCGAGGCGCGCGGCATGCGGCTCATCGCAGGCAAGGTACTGATGGACCGCAACGCGCCCGACTTCCTTCGGGACGATGTTGAAGGTGCGCGGCGCGCCAGCCTGGCCCTGATCGAGCGCTGGCACGCGCGCGGCCGGCTGGCCTATGCGATCACGCCGCGCTTTGCGCCCACGAGCACGGATGCACAACTGGCAATGGCCGGTGAACTGATGCATTCGAAGCCGGGGCTTTACATGCAGACCCATGTGGCCGAGAGCCGCGACGAGGTGCGCTGGGTGTCGGAGCTGTTCCCCACGGCGCGCAGCTATCTCGATGTCTACGCTCGCCACGGCCTTCTCGACGCGCGCTCCATCCTCGCCCACGGCATCTGGCTCGATGAAGCGGATCGCGCCGTGCTTGCCGAAACGGGCGCGCAGATCTCGCATTGCCCATCTTCAAACCTCTTCCTGGGCAGCGGCCTGTTCGACTGGGCTGCGGCGCAGGCCGCGGGCGTACAGGTCAGCCTCGGTTGCGACGTCGGCGGCGGCACGAGTCTCTCGATGCTGCGCACGATGGCCGACGGCTACAAAGTGCAGGCGATGGCCGGCCGCCGTCTCACGGCCTGGAAGTGCCTTTATGCGGCCACGCTCGGCGCCGCCCGCGCGCTGCGGCTGGACCCGGAAATCGGATCGCTGTCGGTCGCTACACTGGCCGACGTGGCGGTGTGGGATTGGGCCTTGGGCCCGGTTGCGGAACGGCGCCACGGCGTGGCGCGTGACTTGCACGAGCGCCTCTTTGCCTGGATGACGCTTGCCGACGAGAGAAACCTCGCGGCCACCTACGTTGCGGGCGTGAGGCGCCATCAGAGAAGGAGTGCGTCGTGAATCCACCCGGGCCGCTGCGTCTCGAGCTGCGCGGCATCAGCAAGCAATACCCCTCGGTCAAGGCCAACGACGGCATCAATCTGCGCGTCAAGCCCGGCGAGATCCATTCCGTGCTCGGTGAGAACGGGGCGGGCAAGAGCACGCTGATGAAGATCATCTACGGGGCGATGCGTCCCGACGAAGGCGAGGTGCGCTTCAATGGCGAGCCCGTCAACGTGAAGAACCCGCATGAGGCGCGCGCGCTCGGCATCTCGATGGTGTTCCAGCACTTCTCGCTGTTCGACACGCTCACCGCGGCCGAGAACGTGTGGCTGGGCCTGGGCAAGGAGCAGCCGCTGGCGGAGGTGACGCAGCGCATCCGCAAGGTCGCGGCCGAGTACGGGCTGGAGGTGGATCCGCTGCGCCCGGTACACACCTTGTCGGTCGGCGAGCGGCAGCGCGTGGAGATCGTGCGAGCGCTGCTCACCAATCCGCAGCTGCTGATTCTGGACGAGCCCACCTCGGTGCTTACGCCGCAGGCCGTCGAGAAGCTGTTCGTCACGCTGAGGCGGCTGAGTGCCCACGGTTGCTCCATCCTTTACATCAGCCACAAGCTCGACGAGATCCGATCGCTGTGCCATCACTGCACGGTGCTGCGCGGCGGCAAGGTCACGGGCGAGGTCGATCCGACGAAGGAAACGAATGCGTCGCTGTCACGGCTCATGATCGGCGCGGAGCCGCCGGAGCTGCAGCATCGCGAAGCCAAGCTCGGCGATGTCGTGCTTGCGGTGAAGGGCTTGTCGATCCCGAAACGCAACCCCTTCGCCACTGCGCTCGATGGCATCACGCTCGATGTGCGGGCCGGCGAGATCGTCGGCATTGCCGGCGTGTCGGGCAACGGGCAGCAGGAGTTGATGACGGCGCTGTCGGGCGAGGACAGGGACGCGCCGGCGGGGTCGATCCGACTGTTCGGGCAGGACATCTCGCGCGCCGGGCCTGCGAAGCGGCGCAAGCTTGGCCTTCACTTCGTGCCCGAGGAACGCCTGGGCCGCGGTGCTGTGCCCACGCTGTCGCTGGCGGCGAACACGCTACTCACCCGCACCGAAGCGGTCGACCGCAAGACCGGCTGGATCCGCCAGGGCGAAGTGCGCGGGCTCGCAGACGATCTCATCGCGCGCTTCAAGGTCAAGGCGGGTGGACCCGATGCCGCGGCCAGGAGCCTGTCAGGCGGCAACCTTCAAAAGTTTCTCGTCGGCCGCGAGATCGACGCGAAGCCCAAGCTCCTGATCGTGTCGCAGCCGACCTGGGGCGTGGACGTCGGCGCGGCGGCGCAGATACGCGACGAGCTGCTCAAGCTGCGCGATGCAGGCTGTGCGCTGCTTGTGGTGAGCGAGGAGTTGGACGAGCTGTTCGAGATCAGTGACCGCCTCGTGGTGATCGCCCAAGGCAGCCTCTCGCCCGCCATTGCCCGGCGCGATGCGACTGTGCAGCAGATCGGCGAATGGATGTCCGGGCTGTGGCAGCAGGCGTCGCGGCAGCCGCAACACAAGGAGACTCGTCATGCTGAAGCTTGAAGCGAGGCCTCAGCCGTCGAAGGCCATGTCATTCGCGTCGCCGCTGCTCGCGCTCGCGATCACGGTGCTGATCGGCATTGGGCTGTTCGTGTTGCTGGGCAAGGATCCCATCAAGGGCCTGCAGATGTTCTTCATCGAGCCGGCCAAGAGCGCATATGCATGGTCGGAGCTGTCGGTGAAGGCAGTGCCCCTGATCCTGATCGCGCTCGGCCTGGCGGTGTGCTTCCGCTCCAACATCTGGAACATCGGTGCCGAGGGCCAGTTCGTCGTCGGGGCTTTGTGCGCAGGTTGGATGGCGATGCAGGCCGACGCGGGCACGGGACGATGGATCGTGGTGCCCATCCTCATCGCCGGCGTGCTGGGCGGCATGATCTGGAGCGGCATCGTGGCGCTGCTGCGCGACCGCTTCAACGCCAACGAGATCCTGGTCAGCCTGATGCTCGTGTACGTGGCGGAGATGCTGCTGAACTACCTGGTCTACGGGCCGTGGAAGGATCCGCAGGGCTACAACTTTCCGCAGACCATCACCTTCGCTGCGGCCACGAAGATTCCGCGGCTGTTCACGGGGATGCGGGCCAACATCGGATTGATCATCGCGCTGGCCAGCGTGGCGCTGGCTTGGGTGTTCCTGCTCCGCACTTATCGCGGCTTTCAGTTGCAGGTCGGCGGCCTTGCGCCTGCGGCATCGCGCTATGCCGGCTTCTCGTCGCGCACGGCGTTGTGGACGGCGCTGCTCATGTCCGGTGGCATGGCGGGGCTGGCGGGTGGACTGGAAGCGGCGGGACCGTTGGGACAGCTCACGCCTTATGTGCCTGCAGGGTACGGCTTTGCCGCCATCATCGTCGCCTTCGTCGGCCGATTGCATCCGGTGGGCATCGTGTTCTCGGCGCTCCTGATGAGCATGTTCTACATCGGTGGCGAGCTCGCTCAATCGAGGCTCGGGCTGCCCAAGTCCATCACCGGTGTGTTCCAGGGGCTGCTGCTCTTCGCACTGCTGGCCTGCGACACGCTCATCGACTACCGGATCCGCTGGGTCGCTTCGATGCCCAAAGCAAACCCGGTGCCCACGAAGCCGGCGACCGCGCCAAAGGTCAAGGAGGCTTGAAGCCATGGACTCGTTTGCATTGCTCCTGGCCGCCACGCTCAACGCGGGCACGGTCGTCGCCATCGCGGGCCTGGGCCTGCTCATCAACGAGCGCTCCGGCATCGTCAACCTCGGATCTGAAGGCATGATGCTGGTGGCCGCCATTGCCGGCTTCGCCACCGCCGTTCACACGGGCAACGATTGGCTGGCTTTCGCCGCGGGTGCCTTGGCGGGGGCCCTGCTTTCGGCCGCGTTCGGCGTGCTCGTCATCTGGCTCAACACCAACCAGTACGCCTCGGGACTGGCCCTGAGCCTCTTCGGATCCGGCTTCTCCGCCTTTGCGGGAATCAAGTACACGCAGGAGAAGCTGTCGGAGCGCCCGCACTTCGAGATCCCCGGATTGGCCGACATTCCCTTCATCGGTCCCGCGCTTTTCAAGCAGCATCCGATCGTGTACTTCGCGATCGCGCTGGCCTTGGGCCTCAGCTGGTTTCTCTACCGCTCGCGTGCCGGACTGGTGCTTCGCGCGGTCGGCGAATCGCCCGAATCCGCGCATGCCCTCGGCTATCCGGTGCGACTCATCCGCCTGCTTGCCGTCGTCACGGGCGGCGCATTGTGCGGCATTGCCGGCGCATATATTTCGGTCGTGTACACGCCGCTCTGGGTCGAGGGGATGGTGGCGGGCAAGGGCTGGATCGCACTGGCGCTCACCACCTTCGCGACATGGCGTCCGGCCCGCGTCCTGCTTGGCGCCTACCTGTTCGGTGGCGTCACGATGCTGCAGTTTCACCTGCAGGGCGAAGGCGTGCAGATCCCCAGCCAGGTCCTCACCGCGATGCCGTATCTCGCGACCATCCTGGTGCTGGTGCTGATCTCGCGCAACCCGACGTGGATCCGCGTCAACATGCCTGCGTCGCTGGGCAAGCCGTTCTTCCCCGGGTCGTGACACGTGTGGCGGAGCACCGCTCGATAATCCCCCTTCCTCGACAGAAGTACGGAGAGACAAGCGCATGACCACCTGCTCGAAGCGTTCGCTGCTGAAGCTGGCCGGCTGGACCTCGGTGGCCGCCGTGGCAACCCTCGTCGGCTGCGGCAAGAAGGAGGAGACGGCCCCCACGACGGCATCGGTCCCCGCCAGCGCCGCCGCCCCGGCGGCTGCATCGGCTCCGGCTTCAAAGGGGCCGCTGGAGGTCGCCTTCGCCTACGTCGGCCCCGTGGGTGACGCGGGCTGGACATTCGCGCATGACAACGCCCGCAAGGCCGTGCAGAAGGAATTCGGCGACAAGATCGTCACCAGCTTCGTCGAGAAGGTGCCCGAGGCGGCCGATGCCGAGCGGGTGTTCCGTGACATGGTGGGGCAGGGCAACAAGCTCATCTTCGGCACCACGTTCGGCTACATGGAGCCCATGCTGAAGGTCGCGGCCGATTCGCCTGACGTCAAGTTCGAGCATGCCACCGGCTACAAGAGCGCGCCCAACATGCGTGCCTACGACTCGCGCACGTATGAGGGCGCGTACATGGCGGGAGTGGTCGCGGGCGGAATGACCAGGAGCAATGTCCTTGGCGTGGTCGGCTCCATCCCGATTCCCGAGGTGGTTCGCAACATCAACTCCTTCACCCTTGGGGCACAGAGCGTCAATCCGAACGTGAAGACCAAGGTGGTGTGGGTGAACGAGTGGTTCAACCCGCCGAAGGAAACCGAGGCGGCCCAATCGCTCATCAATGGCGGCGCCGACGTGCTGATGCAGAACACGGATTCGAGCGCGGTCCTGCAGACGGCGGAGAAAGCCCGCAAGTTCGCCTTCGGCTGGGACAGCGACATGACGTCCTACGGCCCCAAGGCCCACCTGGGCTCGGCGGTGATCAATTGGGCGCCGTACTACATCTCGTCGGTCAAGTCGGTCCTCGACAAGTCGTGGAAGACGTCGCCCACCAAGATCTGGTGGG
>DASTGE010000728.1:0-7044 GCA_035719405.1 Burkholderiaceae bacterium | reverse complement strand
ATACGTACTCGCCGTCGTGCCTGCCGACAAGCAGGTCGTCGTGGACCAACTGGCATCGATGCTCGGACGCTCGGGGCTGCGATTGTCCAATGAGCAGCGCATCACCAGCGTGTTCGAGGAATGCGAGCGCGGCGCCCTGCCACCCGTGGGGATGGCCTGGGGCGTCGAGACCGTGATGGACGACGAGCTTGCCGAGTGCGATCACGTCTATCTCGAGGCCGGCGATCATCGCCTGCTGCTGCGCATGGCCCGGGAGGACTTTCACATGCTCATGGGCGATGTTCCCCACGGGCATTTCTGTACCCGCATACTGCATTGATCACTGTGCTCCCTGAAAGGCGCCGTGCTCATCCCGTCCGCATCGGTTGAGCCGGCGCGTCCAGTCCCTCCTGTCCGAGGCGCTCGAACTCGGAGATCACCTGCGCGCCGAACAGCAGCAGCGTCGCGCCGATCTCGAGGCTGAACAGCACGACGATCGCGGTGGTGAGGCTGCCGTACACCACGTTCACCTGGGACAGCGTCGCGAAGTACCACACCAGGACATGGCGAGTCACCTCCCACAAGAGCGCCGCGGTCACGCCGCCAATCAGCGCCTGCCGAAGCTTGAGGCGGCCCACAGGCATCACCATGTAAATGGAGGTGACGACGGCAATCTCTCCTGCAAGGCCGAGCAGGTAGAGCAGCACGCCGGACGTGCCGCTCAGCGACCATTCGACGCCGAGGAACTGCACGCTCTCCTGCCCGATCGCCTGCAGTGAGCCGGCCACGAAGGTCACGACCAGCAGCCCGACACCCAGGCAGAGAATGTAGAGGTAGGGCATCACTGCCGAGACGAGAAAGTGCCGGCGCCTTATTGCCACGCGATGATGGAAGATGACCGACATGGCGTTCTCGAGTACGGTGAAGGCCAGCGAACTGAAGAACAGCATGGTCACGAGCAACAGCCAGCCAATCACGTCGCGATTGGCGAGGAAGTTCGATAGCTCGCTTACCAGCGCCTTCGACTGCCCGGGCACCAGCCATTCGAGGTAGCGCCCGATGGCCGACAGCAACTCGCTCTGGTCGACGAAATGCGACAGCGCGATGCCGACGAGAATGAGCAAGGGCACGAGCGACAGCAACGCATAGTAGGCCACGGCCCCTGCGAGCAGGAAGCCCTGGTTCGCGCGAAATCCCTTCAACGTGCGCCATGCGAAGGCGGCGGGGCGCTGCAGCACGAGCGCAACGCGTGGACCGAACGACCGACGGAACGGACTCATGGGCTTGGATGGTACGTCGCACTTCGGTTCTCGACTTTGGCAAGATGAGCATCATGCACAGACGTGAACGATGGAGCGTCGAAGCAGGGACTGCCGATGTCGCCACGCTAGTGATCCCCGCCGACGCGCAGCGCGACCGACGCTTCGAGATCTCATGCCGCTTCGTGGTCGCGCAACGCGCTGGGGACAACGCCTTTCATGGCATGCGCATCGATGTCGACGGCGCTCTCGAATGGTCGCGTCGGTTGCCGACGCAAAACCCCGGTCACACCGATTCGATCGACTACCGCTTCCGTCGGGACGTGCCGGCAGGCCAGCCGGTGCGAGTGCGGGTGAAGACCGAAGTCAGGGGTGCAGCGCGCATCAGCGTGACCATCGAGGCCGACGAAGAGTGACCTTACGATGAGCCACGAAGGGAGCAGTAGGCGCGCCGGTTGCCCTACTGCATTGCAATATCGCGAACAACCGACGCACAACTTTGAGAAACGTCCCCCAATGCATACTCGTCGTTGACGACGATGCCGAAGGCGCTCATGCGCTTGCAAACGCGCTTGCCCTGGAACTGCGTTGCGAGGTCCACACCGCCTACGACGGTGCCGATGCGCTCGACAAGGCGTGCGAGTACCGTCCAGAGGTCATCGTCATGGACATCGGCATGCCGTTGGTGAACGGCATCGAAGCTGGCAAGCTGTTGCGCCGCCTGTTCAATGGCCATGCGCCACGCATGCTGGCTCTCATCGGATGCGACTGCGAGGAAGACCGCCGCGCGATCCGCGAGTGCGGCTTCGAGCAGCACTTCGTGAAGCCCGTCGACCTGAAGCAGCTGGTGGCTGCGATCGTCGGACACGGCGAGGAAAAGGCAGCGTAGCTGCCCGGGCAACGCCAGTCCATGGGTGATGGCCCTGCGCAAACCGCGGGCCACCCGAAGCGCTGGCGCCGATTTGCAAACCGCTGATGACTTGTTCAGCGATGCCTTGACGTTATCGTCCGTTCACCTGCACCTCGCGCGCCACGAACTGCAGTTCCCTGTTTTCGTCGACCCGCACGATGCGCACTGGCAGATTGCCAAGCTCAGGCGCCAACCACACTTCCGTGCGGTCGGTCCCTTTGATGGCTCGCCACGGCTGCGCTTCCATGCGCTGACCGTTCACGGTCACGGGCACGGTCCGTCCGCTGTCGAAAACGTGTCGCCCCTGCCCCCGTCCGGTGACAACCTGCATTGGCCGTGCACTTCGCTCGCCCAGCCATGCGAGTTGATAAGGCAATGCGTTCACGTCTTGCGCGCCAGCCTCCAGCGCCGCGGTCCGAGGGTCGGCCACGGTGCCGTACTTCACGCGTTGAGCGCTCCAGTCGAAATCGGCGCGCACGCGCGGCGCGCTGTCCTTGTTGCGGTATTCGGCGAACGTCTCAGGGACGAGGCCTGCCGAAGTGAAACGGCCTTTGCTCTCGTAGCGCACACGGGGGCCGATGCCGAAGGATGGCTCCAGTTCGGTGAGGACGCTGTAGCGGCCGCCTTCGAGTCGCCACGACTGCTGCGCCTGGCCGATCCTCAATTCGCTCCCACCATAGAGAACGTCATAGACGATGCGGGCGCTGGCGGGTAACTCGGCGGCGTGGGCAACGGCGGCCAAGCCGAACGCGAGCAACAAGGCAATACGTTTCATACGTCGATTGTGGGCGACGGCCAATGGCCCGGGGTATGGCAGGTTCATGAACAACGTCTCTGCCGGACATGTCGAGGACATACGGCAGGCGCCGGTATTGCCTCGCCATCGACGCGCCCCATGCAAAGCGGCTGCTATCCATTCTGACGACATCGGGCCAAGCGCACTCGAACCCAACGTGGCGAGCCGGTAGAGAAGCCGGGAGGCCGGCATCCATCATGGCTGAGACGCGATGAAGCTTCAGCCTCTTCAGCGCATAGGGCGGCTCAGATAACGCGACCCCGCAAGGCCAAAGCGCCACGGCATATCCATCGCCTTCGAGATGCCGATGCGCGGGCCTGTCGCCACCGGCTGCTCTTGGGCAGAGGGCACAAGTTCGAATGGCGAGTGATCGAGGCGCATGCCGTCGTGTTCGCGAGTAACCCCGAGTGCCTGGCACAGCCGGCCCGGGCCGGAGCAGAGCAACCGCGCATCCTCGACCCCGCGCCGCCGCCGCATCAGATCGATGCCGTGCGTCGGCTCGAGCGCACGGATCAGCACGCCCGCACCGTGCTCGGCCTCGCGGCACACAAAGTTGAGACACCAGTGGATGCCGTACGAGCGATAGACGTAGGCCCGTCCGGGCGGACCGAACATGGTCACATTGCGTGGCGTGGGACCGGCAAAGCTGTGCGAGGCCGGATCTTCACGGTCATAGGCCTCGGTTTCGACGATCCGCCCGCCCACCCCGTCGACGAGCACGAGCGTCCCGATGAGCCGGCGCGCGACCTCGAACGAAGGGCGCGAGAAGTCGATGCAATCACGGAGTGCAGGCGCGGTTCCAAGCGTGTTCGGCGGCGACGGCGGGATCGGCGAGCGGGACATCCGTCGATTGTCCGTTCCCCATGTAATGCCTGACGGCGACCCGCTCCGGCAAGTCCTTCGCATGCACCTTTAGCGATTCGCCGCCACAAGGACAACGACCATCGGAGATGGCCCAATCGGCGAACACGACTTCAACCAGGAAAATGAGGAAGACCCAAGCCAGCATTGACAGCGCAAGAGGCGCATACCCGTCAACCGTCGCTTCAGCGGGTGCGGCATCACGAATCGGCGAGCCATTGCGGTCCCGCTCTGCCTCAGGAACGGTGGGCCAGCAGGCGCTTGAGTACCTCGCCAGCCCACGGAGGCAACCGGTCTTCCTCGAAGGTCTCGGCCCGGGCGTATTCATCGCCCTCGATCACGGCCGCGTGCTCGATCTGCCCCATGCCCTCGACGGTGAGCTTGAGCCAGCCCCGAGCGCCCACCTCCCACTCCAACGAGATGGCGCCGTGGGGCTCGACGAGCACCTCCGGTGGACGTGCGAGCGGAAGAACGAGTTCGATCAGCCGCTGCGCCTCGGCGATCGTCGCGTCGACGGGCGGAGTCCAGGCGCGTTGCTCGGTCAGCGCGCGTGCCTCAGCGAGCGCGTTCGCCAGCAGGGGTGAGATCGGCGAGCGGGACATGCGCGGATTGTGCAGCCTTTGAACCCCGCGAGATGTCTGGCGCGACGGGCCGGATCACGACGTCGCGCTTGAGCACATTCCCGCTCATGCCCGCATGGCTTCCAAAGACAGCCAGACGCCAGAAGGCGCAAGGCGACGCGAACAGCAGGACGCAGGGTAGCCGCAGCGGCGGGGAAGCAGCACCTGCAGCCGAGGCGCGTCGCAGGGCCTCACCGGCGCGCAAGGCAGCGGCGGCGGAGCCGACTGGGGCATGAAGCAGCCTCCGAAGATGGCACCGACCCGCGGCACCCGCCGACGCTCGGGGTCGGGAACAGCGTCCGATGACTCGGGCGGCGGCGAGGGCGGCGGCTGAAAGCCCGATTCTCGGAACTGTTTGCGAAGGTTCCGAGCGAGGCTGTTGCCGGCACCCGCCTCGCAGGTCGTGGCATGCTTGCCAGTGGTGGTTCAACGCCGCTGCAACCGAGCCATCAACGCAAGGAGCCCCTTTGAATCGACGAGAGTTTGCCCTCGCCAGTGCCTCTGCGCTGGCCGTCCTCGGCCTCGCGGGCTGCAAGCCAAAGGATGAATCGCCTGCGCAGACCGCGTCCTTGCAACCACCCGCGGACACAAAGGTCACGCCGCAGCAAGCCTACGAGAACGCGTCGCACGCCACTGGCTTTACCGTGGGGCCGGTGATGGCCGCCAACACGGTCTACGTGTTCTTCGACCCCACCTGCCCTCACTGTGCGCATTTGTGGAACGATTCCAAGGCGCTGGCGGGAAGGCTGAAGATGGTGTGGATCCCGATCGGGCTGCTTCAACGCAAGTCGGAACCTCTGAGTGCGACCATTCTCACTTCATCCGACCCGGCTGCGGCAATGCAGCTCAATGAGGCAAGCGTGCTGGACAACAAGGGCGGCATCCCGGTCAATCGTTCGATCCCTGAGGATGTGGTCACAAAGGTCCGGGCCAACACCGACATCTTCAAGAAGCTGGGTGCCGAAAGCGTTCCGCTCATCGTCTACAAGAACGGTCGTACCGGCCAGTTCGGCACGCATGCAGGTGCGGTCCCCGCGGAGCAGCTGGCAGCGATGGCGGGCGTGTAGCTGCCCTGGCGAGCTTCGACGCCTTCCATCCGATGAAGACTGTGAGCTGCGGCATTCTCGTGATCGACGCGCAGGCTGAACTGCTGCTCGGCCATGCCACCGGAACGCCTTACTGGGACATCCCGAAGGGCGGCACCGAGCCTGGCGAGAGCGAGATCGAGACCGCGTTGCGCGAAACCGAGGAGGAAACCGGCCTCCGCCTTGAGCCGGCACAGTTGCTGGAGCTGGGCCGCTTTGCCTATCGCCGCGACAAGGACCTCCATCTGTTCGCCACCCTGAGCCCCCGGGTCGATCCTGCGGGCTGCCATTGCAGCACCCGCTTCGTCACCTCTCGCGGGCAACTGCGCCCGGAACTCGACCGCTTCGAGTGGACGGCGTTCGACCGTGTGATCGATCGCTGTGCGCGCAGCATGGCAACCCTGCTGACGCGCACGATCTCGCTACCGGACGTGCTGCAGCGGTTGAACCTTGATCGACGAGCTCTGCCGGACTGAGCAGCCACTAAGGCCGGCGCAAGCCGACCTGGAAACTGCCGCCGAACAGGGTCTGGGCGCTGCGCGTTTCCGGCAGCACGTACACGACACCCCGCTGACGGCCGAGCACCGGAGCGATCGCCTTCTCGTAGAAGGCCACCGGCACGACCACACATCCCAGCGAGACCCGCCGTCCGGCGGTGTCGGGCGACGCCAGGCGTTGCACGCGGCGCTCGGCCGAGGGACCGGGACGCAGGCGATGGATGGCGAGGCCGGCGTCGTAGTCGAACCATACGACGTCCTCGCCCTGGAGATTCACGCCAGGCTCGCTGTCGAAACGGCCGGCGGGCGTCGTCCGGTCAGCGGGTGGGATCCGGGACGGTTCGAGCTCACCGACGCCGGGCACGGCGTGGTCGCCGGGCGCCAGCCCGAGCAGTACGGGGGTGCTGCCGAGCAGGTGGCCACGGCGGTCGAAAAGGAACAGCTTGGCCGCCTTCTTGTCGACGATCGCGAATGGCAGCCCTTTGTTGTCCGCGCTGCTCAGGGACCATTGCGCGACAAACCGCGCGTCGTCGGTAGCCACCTCCCCTGCGAAGTCAGGGATGTGGGTGGATGCAGCCTGGGCAACGCCCCCAAGCAAGCAAGACGTAGCTATCGCGAGTGCACAAAGCACCCGACGCGGCCGGGCCATTGAACCTTCTCCTCCTGCACACGAAGGAACGGGCTGCCTGCAGCCCGTTCCGGTGGAGGAAATGGTATGCGAGCGACCCCGCTTTCGCCGTCCCCAATTCGAGGAAAAGGCCCGCGAAGCGCACGCGCTGCGGGGAGCCGCTCAAAGCCGTGTCGGCTCTGCGGCAGCGGCGCGGGGCCGCTCGAGCTTGCGCTTGCGCGCGGCCGCGCCGCGGTCACGCAGGGAGACGGGCTGCATGCTCGGTATCTCATACCGCTCCGCCTGCAGCTCGGCGAGCCGGCGCAGTTGCTTCAAGCGCCAGATCTCGTCGACGTCGTCTCCGAGCGCACCCCCGCCAGGAGGAGTGGGAGCCAGCAACGGCACGACCAGCGCGACAAGGCACGCGGCT
>DASTGE010000727.1:0-2130 GCA_035719405.1 Burkholderiaceae bacterium | reverse complement strand
GCTTCGATTTTTCGCTGGCCTGGGGCCAGGCTTGCACCCGCTAGAGATCGGCCGGTCGCTCGAACGACCGCGGCGTGTCGCGCTCGCGCTCTAGGCAGCGCTGGTAGCCCGGGCGCTGCTTCAGGCGCGTCCAGTAGTCCCGGACGTTCTCAGGCAGTTCGTCCATGTAGCCCATGTATTCGGCGAGGACGAAATTGTAGGCGACGCAGATGTCGGCGATGGTGAAGCGCGAGCACACCAGGAATTCCTTGTCGCCAAGGCCTTCGCTCAGGAACTCGACCTTCTCGTGGAACCGGGTCTTGTAATAGGCCACCACGTCGGGCTTGCGGTTTTCCGGCCGCTCGATCCAGCCATAGCGCAGGCAGACCGAAAGGGTGTAATTCAGCGTCGCCTCGCCGAACACCGACCACATCAGCCACTGCCCGTACTCGTCCGAGGTCGGCGGGACCCCGAGGGCATCGTCATACTTGCCGTTGATGTACTGGCAGATCGCGACCGATTCCGTGAGGCGGGTGTCCCCGTCGATCAGCAGGGGCAGAGTGCCCAGCGTATTTTCCTCGAGGTACCACGGAGCGCGGGCGCGCGGCGGGAACGGAAGGTTGATCAGCCGGTACGGGAGGTTGAGCTCCTCGAGCATCCACAGGACCCGTAGCGCCCGACTATCCTTGCCATGAAACAGCGTCAGCACTGCACCCACTCCCTCACCTGACGCAGGCCGTCACCCCACCCCTGCGGCGCCGCACATCCGGCCCCGCAAGGGAAGCGGTGTAACGGCCACCCAGCCGGGTTACCGGTTCATCGACTCGAGACGCTTGGTTTCCTCGCGGTAGATGATCGCCGTGGCATTGGCCACGAAGGCCGGCTGCCAGCCAAGGACCGGAAGCGCCGCCAGTCCCTTGAGCGCGGCACTGGAAGCGGGGACTTCCTCGAAGGTGCCCGGATGGAAGTGCGTCTCGCCTTCGCCCATCCACGCCCGCTTGTAGTCCCACGACATGCGGGTCAGCGTGATGTAATCGGCATCGATCGTATCCTCGGGACCCTGGATGTACTTCCAGGCGAAGTTGTATTCCGAGACCGAGGCATTGATCTTGGGAAGCGCCGATTCGGGCAGCTCGCGCAGGTTCCGCACTTCGCCGCTGAGGATCTGCTTGCCGTATTCCGACGCCGAGTACCGCTTCTTGCCTTCGTACTCGATGACTTGCGGGATATCGGCGTAGAGCTTGGGGTAGCCGAGCGCCTCCCGGCCCGAGAGGATCGCGGGAATCTCGTCGACCCAGACGCAGACCACGTAGGGCGCGTTGATGACCTTCCCGTTGTGTTCATGACGGGCATTCACCGCGACCACGAACTCTTCGTAACCCCTGCCGGCCAGGTAATCGATGCCGCGGTAGCGCAGGCGGTTGACATAGACCACGCTGCGATCGCCAGGCGCGAGGTGCCGCGGCATCAGGCGTCGTCTCGAACGAGGTCGAGATGAGCTGAAGGTCGGGAACGTGCGTGACATTGGTGTAGATCGACTTTCCGAATGCCACCGGCATGTCGTATTTTGTTTTTGGCTCGATCTTCAGCATGCGTTCGGTCCTCGGCGTTCAGGTAGGTCAGGTCAGCTCGGAGTGATGGTAGGAATCGGCGCCACGGTGGGCGCCGATCCGGTGGTCAGGCGACTGCGGCGCCCGCAGATGCCCCGCGCAGAGCCGCAGGGACTTCGACGTTGAACAGCTTGGCGGCATTGCCCCACAGGACCTTGTCCTGCACGCGCTCCGGCTGCTGCTCCAGCCCGTTTTGCAGCGCCTTGTGGATCGCCTCCTTGCCACCAAGGCACGTCGTGTGCGGGAAGTCGGTCTCGAACATGATGTTGTCCTCGCCCAGACTGTCGACGTGATACTGGTTGAGCTCTTCGAACCAGTAGTTGACGAAGATCTGCTTCTTGAAGGTTTCGCTCGGCAGTTCCTTGAATTCCGGGCGAGTCTTCCAGACCTCGGCGATCTTGTAGTGGTAGTCGAGCGATTCGAGGGCGAACTTCAGGTGCCCGAGGCCGCTCTCCACCACGGTGAACCGCAGTTCCGGGAAGCGCTGCGGCACGCCCGACATCAGCAGGTCAGACATCTGGCCGCTCATCAGGAGGAAGGT
>DASTGE010000726.1:0-2171 GCA_035719405.1 Burkholderiaceae bacterium | reverse complement strand
CGCAATCGCCCGCCAACGTCGAACGCGTGCAGCGCGCGACCGAGCGGCTGGAAGCCCGCCTTGGGCCGAGCCCGCATGTGTCGCAGCCGCTGGAGCCGGCCGCGCAAGATGGGCCGGTCAAGGAAGCCGGGCTGATCAGGGAAGCGCGGCCGGCGTCCACTGCCGCATCGGCACCGTCATCAACACCGTCGCCGGCATCCCCGCCGGCACATCCGAACCCGCCTCAATCGCCGCAAACGGTCCGCTCTGCCGCACATGGCAAGCCTGCGTCGCCTGTATCGAATTCAGACGCAAAAGCACCGCCCGTCCCGCTTCCCCTGACCTTGCCGCCTGCCGGCGCCGGCGCCTATCAATACCGTGTCCGCCCCCGGACGCTCGCCATGCGGTTGACGCCGGAGGTCAATGCGTCGGTCGTCGCACAGCTACATCAAGGCGACATCGTGCTCGGCTTGCTGGTGCTGCCGCAAGGCAAGTGGACCGCCGTCGAACACCGGCAAGGCGATCAAGTCCAGCGCGGATGGGTAACCACCCAGTGGCTGGTGCAGGTCGAGCCCAATTAGCCGCGAGGGGTCGGTGTGAACAACACTTTCGTGGTCACCATGTTTGATCCGGATGGCGTCTCGGCCGAGTGGCCAATTCGCGGCGAGCAGGCGCTGATCGGCAAGGCCCGGCATTGCGATGTGCCGTTGTCCGGATGGCGCATCGGGCGTGAGCACGCGCGCATTGTGCGCACGCGCCAGGGGTTGATCCTGGAAGACCTCGGGCAGTTCGCCGGCACATGGGTCAACGGCGCACGCGTCGTGCGCCATGGGCCGCTGAGCTTTGCCGATCAGATTCAGATCGCCGGGTACCGCCTTCGCGTGCAAGACGGTGAAGCCGCGTCCGCGAGTGCGCACCTGGCACAGCCGCAACGCAATTCGCTGGAATCGCGGGAATCACGCACTGTGGGTGAAACGCGTGCCACCACGATCGAGAAGACAGTTGCGACTCGCGAGGACGCGGCAGCCCAGGCGAGCGACGAATCCCAGCTCGGGCACATCCAGGCGCGCCATCCCTGGCGCAAGCGCATCCACGACCAATTGCTGGACACCATCGACCTGCGCCGTCGTGACCTCACGCGCATGTCCGACCTGGAGCTTCGCGCCGAGACCGAGAAGCTTGTGCGCGAGATCCTCGACAACCTGCACGAACTGCCCTCCCACATTGACCGCGAGGCCCTGAGCCGCGAGGTGCTCGATGAAGCCATCGGCCTCGGCCCGCTGGAACAACT
Organism: Burkholderiaceae bacterium; assembly: GCA_035719405.1. Lineage (GTDB taxonomy): Bacteria > Pseudomonadota > Gammaproteobacteria > Burkholderiales > Burkholderiaceae_C > CAMLIZ01. The sequence continues at coordinate 901 of DASTGE010000726.1, read as the reverse complement.
GCTCGGCGACGAGACCGTCACCGAAGTGATGGTCAATCGCCACGACGAGATCTTCGTCGAGCGCAGCGGCAGGCTGCAGCGGTATCCGCTGGCCTTCACCAGCGACCGCGCGGTCATGGGCGTGATCGAGCGCATCGTCGCCCCGCTCGGCCGTCGCATCGACGAATCATCTCCGCTGGTCGATGCACGATTGAAGGACGGCTCGCGCGTCAACGCCATCATCCCGCCGCTGGCGCTCAAGGGGCCGACGCTGACCATCCGCAAGTTCTCCAGCAAGCGCATGTCGGCTCAAGACCTCGTCGCCTATGGCTCCCTGTCGCCGCAGATGGTCGCGTTTCTCAAGCTGTGCGTTGAACATCGCAAGAACATGATCGTCTCCGGCGGCACCGGCTCGGGCAAGACGACCTTCCTCAACGTGCTGTCCAATTTCATTCCTGACGGCGAACGCATCATCACCATTGAAGACGCCGCGGAACTCAAGCTCAATCACAGCCATCTGGTGTCGCTGGAATCGCGGCCGTCGAATGTGGAAGGCCGCGGCGCGATCACCATCCGCGACCTGGTTCGCAATTCCCTGCGCATGCGGCCTGACCGCATTGTGGTCGGCGAGTGTCGCGGTGGTGAGGCATTGGACATGCTGCAGGCGATGAACACCGGCCACGAGGGTTCGCTGACCACGGCGCACGCCAACTCGCCGCGCGATGCACTGTCGCGCCTTGAGGTGATGGTGATGATGTCGGGCATGGACCTTCCCGTGGCGGCCATCCGGGAGCAGATCGCCTCCGCGGTGGACATCGTCGTGCAGCAGACGCGCTTTGCCTGCGGCTCGCGCAAGATCACCAGCATTGCCGAGATTACGGGCATCGAGAACGGCCGCATTCAATTGCAGGAATTGTTCCGC
>DASTGE010000725.1:0-7517 GCA_035719405.1 Burkholderiaceae bacterium | reverse complement strand
CCGTCGCGCAGGGTGGTGTCGAAGATGATGAGGCTGTCGGCCATGTGAGTCTCCATTCCAGGTTGTTTCAGGTCCTGACGCGTTGTTCGAGTTCGCCCTCGCACGCAAAGGCGCCGGCGCGCAACCCGCCGGAGAGTACCGCCTTCATCGATGCTGCCAGGATGGCGGTGTCGATGCCGACGCCGAAGAGCGGTGGGCCGGCGTCGATGCGCATCTCGACGTAGGCCGCCGCGCGGGCCTGTGCGCCGCCGCCGAGGAGATGCTCGTGAAAGTCGAGCAGCCTCACTTGGCGACCGAGCGCTCGAGAGAGCCCGTCGACGAAGGCGTCGATCGGGCCGTTTCCCTCGCCCTGTACCCCCAGTCGGCGACCGCCGCACTCCAAGTCCACCAGCACCCGCACGCCCTCCGGCACATCCTGGACGGCCTGATGCACCACGCGGGGCTCGTCCAGCCGATATTCCTTGGCGAACACCTGCCAGATGTCGGCAGCCGACACTTCCCTGCCCTCGGCGTCCATCACAGCCTGCATCGCCTGACTGAACTCGATCTGCAGCCGCCGCGGCAACTCCAGCCCATGTTCGGTTTCGAGCAGGTAGGCGATGCCGCCCTTGCCCGACTGGCTGTTGACGCGGATCACCGCCTCATAGCTTCGGCCGAGATCCTTGGGATCGATCGGAAGGTAGGGCATCTCCCACGGGTCGGCTTCGCGCCGCGCCGCGAAGGCCTTCTTGATCGCATCCTGATGCGAGCCGGAGAAGGAGGTGTAGACGAGGTCGCCGACGTACGGATGACGCGGATGCACCGGAAGCTGGTTGCAGTACTCGACAGTGCGGCGGATCTCGTCGATGTCGGAAAAGTCGAGACCCGGGGCGACGCCCTGGGTGTAGAGGTTGAGCGCAATGTTCACCACATCGACGTTGCCGGTGCGCTCGCCGTTGCCGAACAGGCACCCTTCGATGCGCTCACCGCCGGCCATCAGCCCCAGTTCGCCGGCCGCGATGCCCGTGCCGCGATCGTTGTGAGGATGAATGGACAGCACGATTGAGTGGCGACGCGCGAGATGACGGTGCATCCATTCGACCATGTCGGCAAACACGTTTGGCGTCGAATGCTCCACGGTCGTGGCCAAGTTGACAATGCACTTGTGTTGGGGCGTCGGCTGCCAGACCTGCGTCACCGCGTCGACTACGCGCCTCGAAACTTCCAGTTCCGTATCCGAGAACGTCTCCGGCGAGTACTCGAACGTCCAGCGGGTCTGCGGACGGTCATCGGCAAGCTGCTTGATCATCCTGGCGTGGCTTCTCGCGAGTTCGACGACGCCGTCGACATCGACGCCCAGCACCACCTGCCGCATCACTGGGGCGGTTGCGTTGTACAAGTGCACGATCACGTTCCGCGCTCCCTCCACCGCCTCGAAGGTGCGGTGAATCAGGTGCTCGCGCGCCTGGGTCAGGACCTGGATCGTCACGTCGTCGGGAATCAACTGACGCTCGATCAGAAGCCGCACGAAGTCGAAGTCGGTTTGCGACGCCGACGGAAAGCCTACTTCGATCTCCTTGAAGCCGATGCGTACCAGCATCTCGAACATCCGCAGCTTGCGCTCGGGACTCATCGGCTCGATCAGCGCCTGGTTGCCGTCGCGCAAGTCCACGCTGCACCAGATCGGCGGCCTGGACAGCAACGCGTCGGGCCAGCGGCGGTCGGACAGCCGCACAGTCGGCGCAGCGTGGTACTTGACGGCGGGTTGCTGGAGCATGGGCATTCGAGACTCTCCTGGGTTGTCTGCACAACGCCGCAAATGGAAACGGCCCGCTGCGTTGCGCTTGGCGGGCCGTTGATCCTGGGAAGGGTGTTCGAAGACGAAGACGATCAGCGCGCCCGAAGCACTCCTAGTAGAAGAAGAATGGCGGTGAAGGGGATCGTCATGATGGCGCGAATATAACACGCGCGGGGCGCGTCAGTGGTGCAGGCCCGCTTCGTCGGGTTCATCCGTCGAGGTCGCGATGACACTCACCGGCCTGCCCTTGCTCTTCTTGTACGCGTAGACGACGTAGCCGGAAAGTCCGTAGATGGCGAAGAGCGCGAACAGCACGAGTGGTGGGTGGATGGTGATGACGGCGAAGGCCAGGGCGATTGCCACGATCACGATGAAGGGGACGGTCCGCTTGAAACTCACGTCTTTGAAGCTGTAGAAGGGAACGTTGGTGACCATCGTCAGCCCGGAATACAGCGTGAGCCCGAAGGTCGCCCATGCCAGTACATCGTCGCGCCAGACGTCCTTGTATCCGGCGTCGTCCATCAGCCAGATGAAGCCGATGACCAGGGCCGCCGCCGCAGGGCTGGGCAGACCCTGGAAGAACCGCTTGTCGACCACTGCGATGTTGGTATTGAAGCGCGCCAGGCGCAGGGCGGCGCCCGAGCAGTAGACGAAGGCCGAGATCCAGCCGAGCTTGCCCAGCCCCTTCAGTGCCCACTCATAGACGATGAGGGCCGGCGCCGCGCCGAAGCTCACCATGTCCGACAGGCTGTCCATCTGCTCGCCAAAGGCGCTCTGGGTGTTGGTCATGCGGGCGACGCGGCCATCGAGGCTGTCAAGCACCGCCGCGCAGAAGATGCCGATGGCAGCCAGGTCGAACTTGCCGTTCATCGCCATCACGATTGCATAGAAGCCGCCGAAGAGCGCCGCGAGCGTGAACAGGTTCGGCAGGATGTAGATACCCTTGCGCCTGGCCCGCGCGGCGGGCGGCTCGATGATGTCCGGGTCTTCTTCGATGGGCAGCAGAGGGTCCATGGGCGAAAAGCATACTCAGAAAAAAGGGCCGCCCTCGGGCGGCCCTTGGAGGCGATGAAATCTTGCTCCCGCGCCGCGCGCCTGCCACCCAGGCTCCTAGGGCTTCGTGGTGGCTCCGGTGCGATCAGTTGCGGCTCTTGTCCACCAGCTTGTTCGCCTTGATCCACGGCATCATCGCGCGCAGTTTCTCGCCCACCTGCTCGATCTGGTGCTCGGCCGTCAGGCGGCGGCGCGACAGCAGCGTCGGTGCGCCGGCGCGGTTTTCGAGGATGAAGCTCTTGGCGTATTCACCGTTCTGAATGTCCTTGAGCGCCTGGCGCATCGCGTTCTTCGTCTCTTCGGTCACGATCTTCGGGCCAGTGACGTACTCGCCGTACTCCGCATTGTTAGAGATCGAGTAGTTCATGTTGGCGATGCCGCCTTCGTAGATCAGATCGACGATCAGCTTGAGTTCGTGCAGGCACTCGAAGTAGGCCATCTCCGGCGCGTAGCCCGCCTCGACCAGCGTTTCGAAGCCCGCCTTGATCAGTTCCACGGTGCCGCCGCACAGCACGGTTTGCTCGCCGAACAGATCCGTCTCGGTCTCTTCGCGGAAGTTGGTCTCGATGATGCCGGCCTTGCCGCCGCCATTGGCCGCGGCGTACGACAGCGCAAGGTCGCGCGCGCGGCCGGACTTGTCCGCGTAGACCGCGATCAGGTGCGGCACGCCGCCGCCTTTCGTGTAGGTATCGCGCACGGTATGGCCTGGCGCCTTGGGTGCCACCATCCACACATCGAGGTCGGCGCGCGGCACCACCTGGCCGTAATGCACATTGAAGCCGTGCGCAAATGCGAGCGAGGCGCCCTCGCGGATGTTGGGCTCGACCTCGTTGTCGTAGACGGCCGCGATCTGCTCATCGGGCAGAAGGATCATCACCACGTCAGCGCTCTTCACCGCCTCGCCGATCTCGGCGACCTTCAGCCCGGCGCGCTCGGCCTTGTTCCAGGATGCACCGCCGCGGCGCAGGCCGACCGTCACCTTGCAGCCGCTGTCGTTCAGGTTCTGCGCATGCGCATGGCCCTGCGAGCCGTAGCCGATGATCGTGACGTTCTTGCCCTTGATCAGGCTCAAGTCCGCATCCTTGTCGTAGTAGACCTTCATGGTTGTCCTTGCCTTATGGGAAAAAAGTGAATCAAACGCGCAGGATGCGCTCGCCGCGGCCGATGCCGCTGGCGCCGGTGCGCACGGTTTCCAGGATCGCCGTGCGGTCGATCGCCTCGAGGAAGGCATCGAGCTTTGCACCGTCGCCGGTCAGCTCGACCGTGTAGCTCTTCTCGGTCACGTCGATGATGCGGCCGCGGAAGATGTCGGCCATGCGCTTCATCTCCTCGCGCTCCTTGCCGACGGCGCGCACCTTGATCAGCATCAGTTCGCGCTCTGTGAAGCTGCCTTCGGTCAGGTCGACGACCTTCACGACCTCGATCAGCCGGTTCAGGTGCTTGGTGATCTGCTCGATCACGTCATCGCTGCCTGTGGTCACGATCGTCATGCGCGAGAGGGAGGCATCTTCCGTCGGCGCGACCGTGAGGCTTTCGATGTTGTAGCCGCGCGCCGAGAACAGGGCGACGACACGGGAAAGGGCGCCGGGCTCGTTCTCGAGCAGCACCGCAATGATGTGTTTCATGAATATTCGTCCTTCGCGCTCTTCAGACCGCCGGCGGTAACCGGCGGCCCTTGGCCACGCTCTTCGAAGTCAGTCGAACAAAATTCCGGGGTGATCAATCCGCTCTCGCCCCGTACGACGACCACGACGCGGTAACGCCGAGGTCCGTCCGCAGGAGAGATTCGAACCTCACAAGTCCTCGGAGCCCAGCAGCATTTCGCTGATGCCCTTCCCGGCCTGAACCATCGGCCACACGTTTTCGGTCGGGTCAGTACGTACGTCGAGGAAGACGGTGCGGTCCTTGAGCTTGATTGCCTCGCGCAGCGCCGGCTCCACGTCGGACGGCTTCTCGATCAGCATGCCCACGTGCCCGTACGCCTCGGCGAGCTTCACGAAGTCGGGCAGTGCGTCCATATAACTGTGGGAATAGCGGCCGCCATAGTCCAGCTGCTGCCACTGACGCACCATGCCGAGGTAGCGGTTGTTCAGCGACACGATCTTGACGGCAGTGCTGTACTGCAGGCAGGTCGACAGCTCCTGGATGCACATCTGGATGGAGCCTTCGCCAGTGATGCAGAACACGTCACTGTCGGGACGCGCCAGCTTGATGCCCATCGCGTATGGCAGGCCGACGCCCATGGTGCCGAGGCCGCCCGAATTGATCCAGCGGCGCGGCTCATCGAACCGATAGAACTGGGCCGCCCACATCTGGTGCTGCCCCACGTCGGAAGTGATGTACGTGTCCCGCCCCCTGGTCAATTCGTACAGCGTTTCGAGCACGTACTGCGGCTTGATCACCTCGCTGCTGCGCTTGTAGGTAAGGCAATCACGCCTGCGCCAGTCGTTGATCTGCGCCCACCACTCGGAGAGGGCGGCAGCGTCCGGCTTCGTCTGCGCGTCTCTGATCTGGGCGATCAGTTCCTGCAGTACATCCTTGACGTCGCCGACGATGGGGACGTCAACTTTCACTCGCTTGCTGATGCTCGAGGGGTCGATGTCGACATGGACGATCTTCCGCTCGACGGACGCGAAGTGCCTCGGATTGCCGATCACGCGATCGTCGAAGCGAGCGCCGACCGCCAGCAGCACGTCGCAATGCTGCATCGTCATGTTGGCTTCGTAAGTGCCATGCATGCCGAGCATGCCGAGAAATTGTGGATCGTTGGCCGGATAGGCACCGAGCCCCATGAGCGTGTTGGTGCACGGATAGCCGAGCAATCGAACCAGCTCGCGCAGTTCCTCCGAGGCGTTGCCGAGCACGACACCGCCGCCGGTGTAGATGTAGGGGCGCCTGGCACTCAGCAGCAGTTGCACCGCCTTGCGTATCTGGCCGCCGTGCCCCTTGCGCACGGGGTTGTAGGAGCGCATTTCCACCTTCTCGGGGTACTGGAACGGCGCGGTCTTGAGCGAGACGTCCTTCGGAATGTCGACCACCACCGGGCCTGGGCGCCCCGTTCGCGCGATGTGGAACGCCTTCTTCAGCGTCAGCGCCAGCTCGCGCACGTCCTTGACAAGGAAGTTGTGCTTGACGATGGGGCGGGTGATACCGACGGTGTCACACTCTTGAAAGGCATCGAGGCCGATGGCGGGCGTCGGCACCTGGCCGGTGATGATCACCATCGGAATGGAATCCATGTAGGCCGTCGCGATGCCGGTCACGGCATTGGTGACGCCGGGGCCCGATGTAACCAGAGCCACGCCCACATCGCCCGTTGCGCGGGCATAACCGTCAGCGGCGTGCACCGCTGCCTGCTCGTGACGCACCAGGACGTGCTGGATCGAATCCTGCTTGTAGAGCGCGTCGTAAATGTAGAGGACCGCCCCGCCCGGGTAGCCCCAGACGTACTTGACACCTTCGGCCTGCAGGCAGCGAACGAGAATGTCCGAGCCGTTGGGCTCGGCGTCGGGGGAACTGGATTGCGGCTGTGCCAAGGCGGCACGTTTGACTTCCGCGGCAGACATGTCCATGTTGAACCTTTGGGTTGATCTCTGACGAAAAACCATCGGTGCTCCTCCTGCTCGCCCTCGTGAGACGGATTTGGAACCTGCGCGGTCAAAAGACGGGCCCGGGTCGGGCGACCGAGTTGAGACCTGAAACTGCGTTGTGCGAAGGCGGCATTATGCCTGCGCCTTTCTCCCGCCCGCGAATCGAAGGGCTCTCGCGGCCATGCTCAAAGCGATGCATCCCCTGGACAAGGGACGCCGCGCACGATGACATAATCCGGCGCGCCTCCAAAGCCGGGCGTTCCCAGCGCCCGTTTCCACTTGGCTACCGACAAAGAACTCTCTGACTTCCTCAAGAGCGTCGAAAAGCGGGCATTCAAGCGGACGGCCTATACCGTCCGCGACGACGACGCGGCCCTGGACATCGTCCAGGACGCCATGATCCGGCTGGCTGAAAAATATGCCGACCGGCCGCCGGCCGAACTGCCGCTGCTGTTTCAGCGCATCCTGTCGAACGCGACGATGGACTGGTTCCGCCGTCAGAAGGTTCGCAATGCTGTAGTTCACAACATGTCGGATTTCGAGTCGTCCGACGACGAAGGCGACTTCGATCTGCTGGAAACTCTCGAAAGCAGTGAAGGCAGCCTGGGCGCCGAGAGCGCCGCCGAAACGGTGTCCCGGACGCAGATCCTGCTACTTATCGATACGGAAGTTGCTCAGTTGCCTGCTCGTCAACGCGAAGCGTTTCTGCTGCGTTACTGGGAGGAACTCGACGTTGCCGAAACGGCCGCTGTGATGGGCTGCTCCGAAGGCAGTGTCAAGACCCACTGCTCGCGGGCGGTGCATGCCCTTGCAAAGGCACTGCGAGCCAAGGGAATCGCGCCATGAAGAAATCGAAGACGTTCCTACTCCGCGATCGCGAGCCGCTGCAGGCGCGCTTCGCAATGCGTATCACTGCCCGGTTGAGCGAATCGGCCGAGCACATGCCTCACCATATCGACGAGCGGCTGCGCGTCGCTCGTGAGCTGGCGCTGGAGCGCGCTCGCCAGGCTCGCCGCAGCGCGGCCGCGGAGGCCGCGACCGCGGTCGTACCATCCGGAGCGGGCGTCGCCAGCCTTTCGCCGCGCGACGTGTCACCG
>DASTGE010000724.1:0-2081 GCA_035719405.1 Burkholderiaceae bacterium | reverse complement strand
CACCAGGGACGTTGTAGGCCGCATCCGCAAGTTTCCAATGAAGCGTGCGTTGCGCATAAGCAAGCTTCCCCTGGCCGCGCTGGAGGCAACGCTGCGCCTGTACCTGCACCCGGAGCGCCTCACGAAGGATCTGCCGACGCTGCGCCTGCTGACACGGCCAGCCGATCAGATCCGCGCATTGGCAAGGCAATTGCAGCCTGCAGTTGCCGAGGCTGTCGCGCCGCGATTTACGGTGAACGTGACCGATCTCATGGGTCAGATCGGATCCGGTTCGCTGCCGGTGGAGCGCTTGCCCTCGGCCGGCGTGGCGATCGCGAGCACCGCGGGCAAGAAGGGATCCGGCCGGGCGCTCGACGAACTGGCAACCGCACTGCGCCGCCTGCCGCGACCGGTCATCGGCCGCATCGCTGAAGACCGGCTGCTGCTTGACCTTCGCGGGCTCGAAGTACCCTCGCAACTCACCGACCAACTCATCGAACTGCGCGCCGCGCTCGCCTGAATCATCGGGCTTTCGAATGGAGCCGGCCATTTCACGGCGCCCGAGGAGCCATCCGTTCCCCGGGGTCAAGCCTTCCAGACGCCGAAAGCGCCGCGAAGGCCTGACAGATCAACGTGAACGATCGTCGCGTCGCCCTTACTCTGCGGCGATCGCGACTTCTCGCATGTCCGAGCCCGCCTCGACGCGTTGAGTCCGGCCTTCGCGGGATTCGCTCTTCCTGCCTCGCGCTTTGGCAACGTTGCCGCTTTCCGGGGCCGAGACGAGCTTTTTCTCCAGCGCCTTGACGCGACGTTCCGCTTTGGCCAGCGTTACGCGCGTCTCCTCATGCGCCGCCTTCTCGGCATTCATAGCCTCCGTTTGCTCCGACACGACCTTTTTCTGATCGCTCTTGAGCGTCTTGAGGTCTGCCCTCGCCTTGACCAGCTTTTTGAGTGCCTCCACCGAAAGCTCCACGGTGTAATTCCCATCCCGCTCTGTCAGCGACAGGAAATCGACTCCCTGTTCGGTCAGGAAACCCAGCTTGCGCGGAAGCTCGATGCGTCCGGACTCGATTCGGCTGCGTTCGATGCGCTTTGCCATGTCATTACTCCTTGCAGTTGCCAAGGTATAAGGTTACCCGATTTCGTCGTTAAGGCGACGCTCATTAGGTTTGCACGATGCCGGGCGCCTCCCTCAGGGACGGGACGCAAGCCCCAAAACCGCAGCCAAGCCGCCGCCATGGCGACGATTTGCAACGCGGCAGAGAGCCCGAAGCGACGATGCACGGCGCCACGAGGGACTTGTTCAGCGTTGCCCCTAACGCCCGAACCCGCGATGACAGCGTGCGGGGGAGTTGTTCGTTGCCCTAATTCCGAGGAAGGGGACAGGCAGCACGACCTCGTCGCGCGGAAGCGTCACATGCCAGCGGGGAAATCAAAATTGCAGCCGTCAATTCCGTAGAATTGAAACCTCGACGACCATGAGGAGAACTTTCTTGGCTACCAAGTCCCAATCCTATCTGGAGTTGAAGAAGCAGATCGAAGCGCTTCACGCGCAGGCCGAGCAGGTGCGGCAGGCGGAGGTCGATGGTGTTATTCAGCGCATCAAGGACGCGATCCGGGAGTACGGCCTGACCGCGCAGGATCTCGGATTCGGCGGGCGGGGCGGTGCCCGTGCTGCCGGGCCGGCTGTGGGCAAGAAGGCCGGTCGCAAAAGCGCCAAACGTGCGGGTGGCGCAATGTACCGCGACGAGAATGGAAATACCTGGGGTGGCCGGGGGCCACGACCCCATTGGCTGCGCAGCGCGCTGCAATCAGGAAAGTCGCTCGACGATTTCAGGGTCTGAGGGGCCAGAGAAAGAAGCGCGATCCTTCCTTAGCGGATCCTTGGCGGGATGTTGCATTGAGCAACACCCGTGATTTGAATTGTTGGTTGTGGCGCGACTACCGACGCTTGCGCAGCAGATTGAGTGTCGCGCGTTTCATCCCATGTTTGCCGATTCGCAATTCGCCCGCGCTGCTTGACATCGCGAGAAGGGCTTGCGGCAGGCGGGTCAAGGAGAGCTTGCCCGACTGCCCGCCCACCGCGGCATGACTCATGCTGC
>DASTGE010000723.1:0-3144 GCA_035719405.1 Burkholderiaceae bacterium | reverse complement strand
GTAGACGTTGAAGCCGCTGACGAGGATCATGTCTTTCTTGCGATCGACAATGCGGAAATAGCCGCGCTCGTCGACCATGCCGATGTCGCCGCTGCGGAAGAAGCGGTCAGGCGTCATCGCCTTGGCGGTCTCGTCAGGCCGCTGCCAGTAGCCGGCCATGACCTGCGGCCCCCTGATCGCGATCTCGCCCGGTGCGCCGGGTGGGACTTCATTGCCCTCGTCGTCGAGCAGTTTCAGCTCCGTGCTCGGCAAGGGCAGCCCGATGGTACCGTTGTAGGTCGAGGTGTCGACCGGATTGCACGTCGTCGAAGGGCTGGTCTCGGAAAGCCCGTAGCCCTCACAGATCGGGCATCCCGTCTTTTGCAGCCACAGCTTGGCGGTTGCCTGCTGTACCGCCATCCCTCCGCCGATCGAAAGCTTCAGATGGCTCCAGTCCACGATGTTGAACTCGGGATGATGGGCCAGCGCATGGAACAGCGTATTGACCGCCGGAAAGCTGTGGAACTTCTCCTTCGACAGCGCCTTGAGCACGGCGGGAATATCGCGCGGGTTCGGGATGAGGATGTTGCATCCGCCCATTCGCATCCCGAGCATCAGGTTCGCAGTGAAGCCGAAGATGTGGTAAAGCGGCAGCGCGCAGACGGTGACGATCTGTTCGGCTGGCGAAATCTTCTTCAGCGCCGGCTGATACCACGCTTCGGACTGCAAGACATTGGCCACGAGATTGCGATGCAGCAGCACGGCGCCTTTGCTCACGCCCGTCGTGCCCCCCGTGTACTGCAGCACGGCGATGTCGTCCGGGCCGACATTCACGTCCACCTGCGTCTTTCCCTGTCCCTGCGCAATCGCATCGTTGAAGCGTACGGCCGATGGCAGATCGAACGGGCGCACCAGTTTCCGCAGCTTGCGCACGACGAAATTGACGATGGCGCCCTTGGGAAAGCCGAGCATGTCGCCCAGGGCCGCAACAATGATCTTCTTCGTGGGCACCGACGCCGACACCTGCTGCAGCGTGCTGGCGAAGTTCTCGAGAATGACGATGGCCTTGGCGCCCGAATCCTTGAGCTGATGCTCCAGCTCACGGGCCGTGTACAACGGATTGACGTTGACCACGACGAGGCCCGCACGCAGGATTGCCGCGACGACGACTGCATACTGAGGTACGTTGGGCATCATGATCGCGACGCGATCGCCGCGCTCGAGCCCCTGCAACTGAAGCCAGGCCGCGAAAGCGCGCGACATGTCGTCGATGCGGCCAAACGAGAACGACTTGCCCATGAAGCGCAACGCGGGCAGGTTCCGGAATTTGCCGAAGCTTTCCTGCAGTAGCGCGACCAGCGACGGAAAGAGGCCGGGGTCAATTTCCGCAGGAACGCCTGCCGGGTACTGCTTCAGCCAGATCTTCTCCATGATGCTCTCGGCAACGCGGTGCAAGCGGCGATTCTGACCGGCGTCGAAACGCCCGCCACTTGGGTCTTTCGATACATCCCTCGGAGGGGACAAACAAAGGCCGGGCGAACCCGGCCTTCGCTGTGAATTTTCAGCCAAGACGGCCTACCGTCACTCCACGGCTTTCACCATCTCCTCGACGACCTTCTTCGCGTCACCAAAGACCATCATGGTCTTGTCCATGTAGAACAGCTCATTGTCGAGGCCGGCATAACCCGCAGCCATCGACCGCTTGTTGACGATGATCGTCTTGGCCTTGTAGGCCTCGAGGATCGGCATGCCGTAAATCGGCGTGCCCTTTTGCAGCGCGGCCGGGTTCACCACGTCGTTGGCACCGAGGATGATCGCCACGTCGGCCTGCCCGAACTCGCTGTTGATGTCCTCCATCTCGAACACCTGGTCGTAGGGCACCTCGGCTTCTGCGAGCAGCACGTTCATGTGCCCCGGCATGCGCCCGGCAACCGGGTGAATCGCATACTTCACCGTCACGCCCTTGTGCGTCAGCTTCTCGGCAAGCTCCTTCACCGCATGCTGCGCCCGGGCCACCGCGAGGCCATAGCCGGGGACGATGATCACCGTTTCGGCATTGCCAAGGATGAATGCGGCATCGTCAGGGCTGCCGCTCTTGACCGACCGCAGCACCTGTGCGCCCGCTTGCGCCGCCGTGGCGTCGCCACCGAAACCGCCCAGGATGACGTTGAAGAAGGACCGGTTCATCGCCTTGCACATGATGTAGCTCAGAATCGCACCCGACGAGCCCACCAGCGAGCCGGCAATGATCAGCATGGCGTTGTTGAGCGAGAAGCCGATGCCTGCGGCCGCCCAGCCCGAGTAGCTGTTGAGCATCGACACCACCACCGGCATGTCGGCACCGCCGATGGGGATGATGATGAGCACCCCCAGCACGAAGCTCAAGGCCAGCATCAGAAAGAAGGCTGCCCAGTTGCCGGTGATCATGAAGGCCAGCCCGAGCACGATGTTCGCGATGCCCAGCAGCAGGTTCAGCATGTGCTGGCCGTTGAACACGACCGGCGCCCCCCGGAAAAGCCTGAACTTGTACGTGCCCGAGAGCTTGCCCCAGGCAATCACCGAGCCGGAGAAGGTGATGGCGCCGATGACGGCACCGAGGAACAGTTCGAGCCGGTTGCCGGCGGGAATCGGGTCACCGGGTTGCAGGCCGTGCAGCAGCGCGGCGGGCTCGAGCACCGCGGCGATGGCGATGAATACCGCGGCCAGGCCGATCATCGAGTGAAAGAACGCCACCAGTTCGGGCATCTTCGTCATCTCGACCGTCTTGGCACGGTAGGCACCATAGGCGCCGCCGATGAGCAGGCCGATCAACACCCAGACAAGCCCATTGCCCGACTCGGCAAGCTTGACGATCAGGGCCGCGGTGGTGAGGGCCGCGATCCCCATGCCGGCCATGCCGAAGATGTTGCCGCGAATCGACGTGGTGGGGTGGCTCAGGCCCTTCAAAGCCTGGATGAAGCAGACGCTGGCGACGAGGTACAGCAGCGTCACGAGGTTCATGCTCAGGCTCATGCTCGCTTCCCTTCGAGCTTCGGAGCCTCGGCCTGCGCGACGGGCTTCTTGTCCTTCTTCTTGAACATCTCCAGCATCCGCCGCGTCACGAGGAACCCGCCGAAGATGTTCACTGCGGCCAGCGCCACGGCGAGCACGCCCATCAACTTGCCG
>DASTGE010000722.1:0-12087 GCA_035719405.1 Burkholderiaceae bacterium | reverse complement strand
CGCTGAGCATCCGGCCTGACTCCGTCCCGAAGGGCGCGCCGCAGGTCCTTCTCAATCTGTCCACGATCCATGCAAACCGCCGAGGCCGGCCCCAGCGCGCTCGTCCCTGTTACCCGAAAACGACCGAAACTGAACCACGCCCGGAAACCTGCCTTTCGTAGGCACGCCGAGGCAAGATTTTCGAGCCCATCGCGAAGGACGGCTCGTGACGTTCCGGCGCTGCTCACGAGCGGCTGGTTTCGGCGTGCTCGATCTCGATGTCGGGCCTCGGGTGACAGCCCCCTCAGCGAAACGCGGCCCGCTCATGCGGCCCTGGGTGGCGCCAAGGGTGGAGGCAATTCACAGCGCGTATGCAAGGAGCCCTGCCATGGGCCTCCTGAGGGCCGCATATGAGGACCTTCCGCAGCCCCCTCAGCAGAGAGCAAACGGCCTCTCACGCGGACCGATGAGAGCGCACACAGCGGGTCGGCCAGCCCGGCGCGCGTTTTGGTAGTCAAATCAAAAGGCAGGCAGGCCGCGGGTTTCCGCTCGCTGCCAATTTTCCATAAATTGCCTCATCTTGAGGCACATAAACGACAACGCCGACAAGCTAGATGCTTGTCGGCGTTGGTTTTTTGTTGGTAGGCGCGATTGGACTCGAACCAACGACCCCCACCATGTCAAGGTGGTGCTCTAACCAGCTGAGCTACGCGCCTGTTGTCGAGCCGCGCAGTATAGCAACTACTTTCGTCGTGCCTGGCGCACGCCGTTCACACGACCTACTTGTGCAAGTACCTGGCCCAGGCGCGTTGCATCGCCCACTTCCACGGTGAAGGTCATCCAGGCGGTGCCGCCGCGCGTGTCCTTCACCGATTGGCTGTGTGCGCCGGTGACGTTCATCTTCTCTTTCGCGAACACCTCCGAGATGTCACGCAGCAAGCCCTGGCGGTCACTCGCTTCGACGATCACATCCACCGGATACACCGCGCGCTGATCGGTCGCCGGCTTGCCCCACTGAACCGGGATCACCCTCTCTGGCGAACGCTCGGCCATGTGACGGAAATTGGTGCAGTTGGTGCGATGAACCGCCACGCCCTTGCCCCGCGTCACGAAGCCGCCGATCGAATCCGGCGGCGCCGGGCGGCAGCATTTGGCGAGGTTGGTCAACAACGACTCGATGCCCACCACCAGCACGCCGCCGCGCGGTCCTTCCTCGCCGCCGCGGGCGCGCTTGAGCACCACTTCATCCGGCGAGGGCGTGGCCTCCGGCGGGCGCAGCAGCTGCTCGATGTTGCGCAGCGAATACTCGTCCTTGCCGACGACTTCGAACAACGCATCGGCGTTGCGAAAGCCCAGTTGCGAGGCGAGGTCGTCGAGCTTGAGCGCTGTTCGACCTTCCCGCTGCAGAAGTCTTTCGACCAGCTCTCGGCCTTTTGCGATGGTCTCCGCCTGCGCAAGCGCGTTGAACCACGCGCGCACCTTTGCCTTGGCGCGCGAACTCTTGAGGTAGCCAAGCTCCGGGTTGAGCCAGTCGAGTGAAGGGCCGCCGTCCTTGACGGTCGTCACGTCGACGGTTTGTCCACTTTGCAAGGCGGTGTTCAACGGCACCATCACACCGTCAAGCCTTGCGCCGCGGCAGCGGTGGCCCAAGTCGGTGTGGACCGCATAGGCGAAGTCCACGGGCGTGGCGCCTGCAGGCAGCTCGATCACCGTGGCCTGCGGCGTGAACACATAGATGCGGTCGTCGAATACCGCATCGTCGTCGGGTCCGCCGTGTTGCTGCTCGACGAAGTCGCGCTCCCATGCGAGCAACTGCCGCAGCACGGCCTTGCGCGCCTGCGCGACCTGCTCCTCGAAACCGCCGCTCGCGGTCACGCCCGCATACCCTCGCGCGCCCGCTTCCTTGTAGGCCCAGTGCGCCGCCACACCATGCTCGGCGTGCTCATGCATGGCCCGGGTTCGGATCTGCACTTCCAGCGGCCGATTCGCCTCGTCCAGCACGACCGTATGCAACGATTGGTAGCCATTGGCCTTGGGCTTGGCGATGTAGTCGTCGTACTCCCCGGGGACAGGCGGAAAGCGCTCGTGCACGCGAGACAGCGCCGCATAGCATTGGGGCACGTCGTCGACGATCACGCGCAGCGCGCGCACGTCGAAGACGTTGTCGAACGAAAGCCCCTTGCCCTGCATCTTCTTCCAGATGCTGTAGATGTGCTTGGGCCTGCCTTGCACTTCGGCCCGCAAACCCACAGACGCAAGCTCCCGCTCGACCTGCCTTCGGGCCGCCGCGACGCCGGCCTCGCGCTCGCTGCGCTTCTCGTCGAGCAGTCGAGCGATGGCGTGATAGTGCTCGGGGTCGAGGAAGCGGAACGAAAGATCTTCAAGCTCCCATTTGATCGGCCAGATGCCGAGTCGATTGGCCAGCGGCGCGAAGACCTGTTGCGACTCCAGTGCGAGCGCAAGAGGACAAGGTGTCTTGCTCGCCGCATAAAAACGCAGCGTCTGCAGCCGCGATGCAAGCCGCAGAAGCACCACCCGAAGGTCGCGCGAGAAGGCGAGCAGCATCTTGCGCACACGCTCGGTCTGCTGCGCGCGGCGCGCATCATCGACCTGCGCCTCCCTCGCCGCACGCTGGATCGAGACGAGCTTGCGAGTGTGCGTCACCAGGCTGGCATAGCTCTCGCCGAAGGCCTTGGCGACGGTCTCCTCGGGACGCTGCAGAAAGTCCGCGGCGTACACGAGGTAGGCGGCCGCACGCATCGAAGGCGCGGCGCCGATCGTCTGGAGGATGGCGGCGACACCGTCGGCATGCCCGAGTGCGTCCTCGCCCGTGTCGAGCAATCGGCCCGCCAGCAGCGGCTCCGAGAACGCACGAGCGCGCTGCAGCGAGCTTTGTCCACCGTCATCGGGCGCCGCAAGCGGCGCATGCGACACATCGGCCAATTGAACGATCGGGGCCGGCGCGTCGGTACGGTCGAGCAATCCCGTCTTCATGGCGACAACAGGAACTTCCGTACCGCCTCGATCTGTTCTGGATGCAACAGCGTCGGCGCATGGCCGATGCCCGCCAGCTCATGCACCTGAGCACGCGGTCCGCGCTGCGTCATCGACATGGCCGTCTCGTGCGACAACAGGTCAGACTCGGATCCGCGCAATACGAGCGTCGCACAGCTGAGCCGGTCATAGGCCGCCCATCCATGGGCCTCCCCCGCCGCGGCCATTTCCGGCGTCGTCGCGCGTATCGGCATGGCAATCGCCGGGTCGTAGTGGAGCTTGAAGCCGCCTTGGTCGTCAGGCCGTAATTGAGGGCGTGTGAGCGCGAGCCACTGTTCGCGTGTGTGCGGTCCGAACGACTGCGAGATCCACCACAGATAGTCCGCCGCCTCGTCCACCGTCTCCCACCGCACGGGCACGCCCAGGTACTGCCCGATGCGTGCGATGGATGCGGCCTCGACTTTCGGACCGACGTCATTGAGGACGAGGCGTCGTACAGACGCGCCAGCCAGCGAGGCGTAGAAGAGGCCGATGAGCCCGCCCATGGAGGTTCCCACCCAGTCCAGCTGCGCCGGATCGAGCCGCGCAATGAGCGTGACCATGTCCGCCACATAGAGTGGGAAGCCGTAGCTCATCGGATCCGCAAGCCACTCTGAATGGCCGCGCCCGACCACGTCAGGACACACCACCCGGTACTCGCCGAGCATGGCCTGCGCAAGCACGTCGAAGTCTCGCCCCTGCCTTGCAAGGCCGTGCACGCACAGAAGCACGCGCGGATTCGCCGCGTCGCCCCATTCCCAGTAGGCCATGCGGTGCAGCCCTCGCGGATCAAGGCACTGCACGTGATTCAGTCGAGGCTCTGTCATGGACTTGCTCGATGAAGTTCGATAATGAATCGTAGCAACCGACACGGAGGTTCGACTCATGCTGAAAGGAAAGACCGCCATCGTTACGGGCTCGACCAGCGGCATCGGCCTTGGCGTGGCACTCAAGCTGGCAAGCCAGGGCGCCAACATCGTGCTCAACGGGTTCGGCGACCATGAAGGGCCACGCGCACAGGTCGAGGCGTTGGGCTCGCGGGCGAGCTATCACGGTGCCGACATGGGCAAGCCTGCCGAGATCGAGGACATGATCCGCACGGTCGAGCGTGAATTCGGCGGAGTCGACGTGCTCGTCAACAACGCGGGCATCCAGCATGTGGCCAGCGTCGAGGACTTTCCCCCCGAGAAGTGGGACGCCATCATCGCCATCAACCTCACTTCCGCCTTTCACACGACACGCCTGGCCATGCCCGGCATGAAGCGGCGCAACTGGGGCCGGATCATCAACATCGCGTCGACGCACGGCCTGGTGGCATCGGCGCAGAAGTCCGCCTATGTCGCGTCAAAGCATGGAATTGTGGGCTTCACTAAAGCAGTGGCGCTGGAGACGGCCACTACGGGCGTCACGGTCAACGCCATCTGCCCGGGATGGGTCTTGACTCCCCTGGTGCAGAAGCAAATCGATGCCCGCGCCTCCCAGGACGGGATCGACGTCGCCGAAGCGAAGCGGCAGCTGCTTGCGGAAAAGCAACCCTCGCTGCAGTTCACGACGCCCGAGCAACTGGGCGAATTGACGCTATTCCTGTGCTCGCCTGCTGCAGACAACGTGCGCGGCGTGGCGTGGACCGTCGACGGAGGCTGGACGGCCCAATAACGAACCTGCGCGGCCGCGACACGCAGGGGCGCGCGCAGGGGATCGATCAGCGCAGCTGCATCTGCACGCTGCCGCTGACGCTCACCGTCACCGTCGCCTTGCCGGCCTCTACTGGCAGCGATGCTTCCTGCGATGGCGCGGCGGCCGTTCGCATCATCGGCACCGGACCCGGGACTGAAGCCTCGGCCCCCGTCACATTGACCTCCCGCACGCTGAAACTCCCGTAGCCGAACTGCTGCGTCATCTCACCGGCCCTTGCGCGGAACCGCGCGATCGCCTGGGCTGTCAGCTCGCCCTCCACCTTCTCGCGCGCCTCCCGGGACAAGCCGTAAGCAACCCTGCTGATCGACACCGTCTGCAAACGTGCAGTGAGTTGTGCGATGGCCTGCATGTCCTTGCCTTCAATCGTCAATTCCGCACTGCCCTGCCACGCGGAGATTGTCCCCCGGCTGGCGTAGCGTGGATACAGCGCGAACTGACCTGTCTGCACTTCAAGCAGTCCGGGTCGAGCAGCGCGGCGTGCCTCGTTCAAAGCCGCGTCGAGCGCCTGCTTCAGCGCCGACTGCACTGAGGCCGGATCCGGCCCCTCACGGGTTGCCGAAAGCGTGACACTGAGAAGATCCTTTGGCACCTCCGCCAAAGCGCTCGCAGAGAGACTGAGAACCCCCTGAGGCCGCAATGCGTCCAATCCGGGCGGCAACGGTTGCGCCGCCGCGCCCGCACAGGCAGCAGTCAGAACCGCGCATTGGGTCCATCGCTTCGCGAACCCTGCTATTAGTTGTTGCATTTTTTTCCTTCCTTCATTGCGCTGAAAGAAGCAGGAAACGCGCTCAAAGCGTCCCAGGCCGTCATGAGTTACGAACGGATACGAATGCAGAGGAGCCCGGACGGGGATCAGGGCAAGATTTGTAACAGACGGTCAGGTCGGGAAAACGAGGGGGTAAAACTGCGCAAAATGCGGCTGTTACAAGTACGAGAGGCACTTATGAATGCTCCCACCAACGCCCGAGCGGACCGTATCGTCGTCGTCGACGACGACGCGCGCATCCGCGACCTTCTGCGCCGCTACCTGACGCAGGAAGGCTTCGAGGTGCTGTTGGCAGAAGACGCCAAGGCACTGAACCGGGTGCTGACACGCGAGACCGTCGACCTGATCGTGCTCGACCTGATGCTCCCCGGCGAGGACGGCCTTTCCATCTGTCGCCGTCTGCGGGCGGCCAACGACGTGACGCCGATCATCATGCTGACGGCCAAGGTCGAGGACGTCGACCGCATCGTCGGTCTGGAGGTCGGCGCCGACGATTACCTTCCCAAGCCCTTCAATCCACGCGAGCTGCTCGCGCGCATCCACGCCGTGCTGCGCCGGCGTCCCTCGATGGAGGCGCCGGGAGCTCCGGCAAAGGAACCGCAGACCGTCACCTTCGGTCCCTTCGAGTTCGACCTGTCGCTCAGGCGTCTGACGAAGGACGGCGAGCAGATCGCGCTGACCACCGGCGAGTTCTCCATGCTCAAGGCGCTGGTGCGTCACCCGCGGCAACCGCTGTCGCGCGACAAGCTCGCGCAGTTGGCGCGCGGCCGCGAGTTCGAGCCCTTCGACCGCAGTCTCGATGTGCAGATCTCGCGGCTGCGAAAGATGATCGAGCCGGACCCCGCGCAGCCGCGCTACATCCAGACCGTCTGGGGTGTGGGCTACGTGTTCGTGCCCGACGGCTCCCAGTAAAGGCAACGCCGGCCTGAACTGAAGTCGATGTCGGGAAGGCCGCATTGCAGGCCTTCCCGCGTCTTCGCGGCGCCAAGGTCCGGGAGCACCCTGTCTGTGTTCTACTGCGCGCCCGACGACTCATCCCCATCTCCTTGAATGGCTCGCACCACCGTTGCCATGAGCCTGTTCTGGCGCACCTTCTTCCTGCTGGCACTGCTGCTCATCGGCGGCGTCTTCGCGTGGGTCCAGACCTTGAACGCGCTCGAATTCGAGCCCCGGGCCGTGCAGGCGGCGCAGCAAATCGCGAGCCTCGTCAACCTCACGCGCGCGGCGCTGCGCTACGCCGACGCGATCAACCGCGTGACGGTCATGAAGACCATCGGCGACCAGGAAGCGGTGAAGGTGTTGCCGCGCGAGCCAGGCGACAAGTGGGAGCCGTTCGAGGTCGACCGTTTCACGAAGCGGGTCGGTCAGGAGCTGCGGTCGCGCCTCGGGCCCGACACATTGGTGGCCACCGAAGTCAACGGCAAGCCCGGCCTCTGGGTCGGGTTCTCGATCGAGAAGGATCCGTACTGGTTGCAGGCAGAGCCGACGCGGGTCTCCCCGGCCGCGCACGGGACGACATGGTTCGTATGGGTCGGCATTTCGCTGTTTGCCACGGTGCTCGGCTCGGTCGCCATCGCGCGCCTGATCAACCGCCCACTGCGCGAACTGTCGTTCGCCGCGAGCCGCATCCGTGAAGGCGAATTCGACTCCCGACTCGACGAGAACACGTTCACCAGTGAGATCCGCGAGGTGAACATGGGCTTCAACCGCATGGCCCGCGAGCTGGCCAAAGTAGAAGAAGACAGGGCGGTGATGCTGGCCGGCATCTCGCATGACCTGCGCACGCCGCTGGCGCGCCTGCGGCTGGAAGCCGAGATGAGCGTGAACGACGACGAGGCGCGTCGCAACATGGCGATGGACATCGACCAGCTCGACGCCATCATCGACAAGTTCATGGACTATGCCCGGCCGGGTGAAGTCAAGCTCGTGCCCGTCCATCTCGCGAGCCTGATCGACCGCGAGGTCGCTGCCTTCCGTGATCCACGCGAGATCCGCATCCACTCGCGCGTGGCGATCGACGTGAAGGTGATGGCCGACGAGATTGAGCTTGGCCGCGTGTTCGCCAACCTGTTCGAGAACGCGCGGCGCTACGGGCGCACGATCGACACAGGCATTGCAGTCGTTAACGTCACCTATGCGCGCAGCGGGCCCTGGGTCATCATGAGCGTGCGTGACCATGGGCCTGGTGTTGCGCCAGGCAAGCTGGCCGAGCTGACGACGCCGTTCTATCGTGGTGACGCAGCGCGTACCGCTGCCAGCGGTGCCGGTCTGGGCCTGGCGATCGTGGAGAAGGCGCTGCAACGAATGGGCGGCAGCTTTGAGCTGGCCAATGCGTCCGAGGGCGGGCTGGTGGCGCACATCAGGCTCAAGCGGGCGCCCTGAGCGACCGGGGCAGCCAACGCGGCTGCCCCAGGCAGCGTCAAGGCCGCTGCACCTCGCGCCTGACCAGCAGGCAAATCGCCCGCGCCTCGATGGCCCGCCCCTCTCCCACCGGCCCCATGCCTTCGGCCGTCTTGGCCTTCACGTTCACCCGGCTGCCCGCAATCCCCAAGGCACTGGAGATGCGCCGGCGCATCTCTTCGATGTGAGGGGCCATCCTGGGCGCCTGGGCAACGATCGTGCTGTCGACGTTGACGACCTCGAAGCCGCCATCGCGAACACGGCGAGCCGCATCTGCCAGCAGCACACAAGAGTCCGCCCCGGCGAACCGAGGGTCGGTATCGGGAAAATGTCGCCCGATGTCGCCCAACGCGGCAGCGCCCAGCACTGCATCGGTGACTGCGTGCAGCAACGCGTCGGCATCGGAGTGCCCGAGCAGGCCGTGCGTGTGCGGAATGGTCACGCCGCCGAGCACCAGCGGCCTTCCCTCGACGAGCTGGTGTGTGTCCCAGCCCTCCCCGATCCTCAGGTCCATGTGGTTCCTTTCGTGCTCACGGCGCCCGGTTCGCCAGCAGGCGCCCCGCCAGCTCGAAGTCACCCGGCCATGTGAGCTTGAAGTTTTCCAGCTCACCCCGCACCAGCTTCGGCGAATGCCCCTGCGCCTCGACGGCGCCCGCCTCATCGGTGACCGCCGGGCCGACCTGGGCGAGCGCGGGCTGCAGCATGCCCAGTCGGAACATCTGCGGTGTCTGCGCCGCCCACGTGCTGGACCGGTCGAGCGTGGTGCTGGCACGGCCCTCGACCTCGAGCTTGAGCGTGTCAGCCACCGGCAGCGCCAGCAGCCCCCCCACCTCGTCGACATCGCAGGAGTCGATCAGGCGGTCCACCCATTCGGGCCTCAACAAACAGCGCGCCGCGTCGTGCACCAGCACCCAATCGTGCGCGGCCACGCCCCGCTCGCGCAATTCGGCCAGCCCGTTGGACACACTCTCAGCTCGCGTCGCTCCTCCGCATCGCGCTACCCAGGCGCGATCGCCAACGAACTCGGGCGCATGCGCGCCGAATGCATCGTCCTCAGGGGCGAGCACGACAAGAACGGCCGCCAGCCGCGTCACTCTGAGGAGCGCATCGAGCGTGTGGGCGACGACCGATTGCCCCGCCACCCCGCGATACTGCTTGGGCCCACCCGGCCCGGCACGCGTGCCAGTACCGGCACAGGGAACAAGCGCAAAACAGCGTGGAGGGATTCCGATCTGCATCGTCGTCCATTGTCTCCCACCCTCCCTACAATCATTCGCCGCCCCCTACGCACAAAGCGCCCTGCCCTGGCTTTTCCGGTTTCATGCAGCTCCCCTCAATCGCCCCCGGCAAGCGTTTCACCCTGCCCCGTCCATACGGCTGCGCGGACGCGCTCCTGCTCGCACGCTACGCACAGGCGCACGCCGCGAAGAAAACGACGGTGGCGATCGTCACCGCGGAACCATCCGACTCGCAGCGTCTGGAAGACGAACTGTCCTTCTTCGCGCCGGGGCTTCGCACCGCGGTCTTCCCGGATTGGGAGACCCTGCCCTACGACACCTTCTCACCGCACCAGGACCTCATCTCGGAGCGGCTGGCGGCGCTGTGGCGCATCCGGCAGCACGATGTCGACGTTGTGCTGCTGCCGGCGACCACGGCCCTGACGCGTCTCGCGCCGCCGAGCTTCCTGGCCGGATACACGTTTCACTTCAAGCAGAGGGAGCGCCTGGACGAGGCGTCGTTGAAGGCACAGCTCACGCTCGCCGGATACAACCATGTGAGCCAGGTGGTATCGCCCGGAGAGTACGCAGTGCGAGGCGGGCTGATCGACCTCTACCCGATGGGCTCCAGAGTGCCTTATCGGGTCGACCTCTTCGGTGATGAAGTCGACTCGATCCGCACCTTCGACCCTGACACGCAGCGAAGCCTTTACCCCGTGCCGGAGGTGCACCTGCTGCCCGGCCGCGAGTTCCCGATGGACGAGGCGGCACGCAACGCGTTCCGGGCCCGTTGGCGCGAGAAGCTCGAAGGTGACCCGACGAAGTCCAGGCTCTACAAGGACATCGCGAACGGCATTGCCACCGCCGGCATCGAGTACTACCTGCCGCTGTTCTTCGACGCCACTGCGACCCTCTTCGACTACCTTGGCGACGCCGCCGCGCTCGTACTGCATGGCGAGATCGACGAATCGCTGCGCCGCTTCTGGGCAGACACGCGCGAGCGCTTCCGCTTCCTCCAGCATGATCCGGAACGGCCCATCCTGCCGCCCGAGGAGCTGTTCCTCAAGCCCGAGGACTTCTTCACCCTGGCCGGCGCACATGCCACCCTTGTCATAAGGGGCAAGGATCCGGTCGAATGGGCCAGGCCGCTGCCGGACGTGAGCGTGGACCGCGGCTCGGTCGAGCCGTTGCGCAACCTGCAGTCCCATCTCGAGAACACGCCGCACCGCGTGCTGCTGGTGGCTGAAAGCGAAGGACGCCGCGAAAGCCTGCTCGAACTCCTGCGCGACCACAAGATCGACCCGCCGAGCGTGGCGACGCTCGCCGAGTTCGAAGCCGGGGACGAGAAGGTCGCGATCACCGCCGCGCCGCTGGCGGCCGGCTTCTTCTGGCACGAACCGGCCGACGGCACCTTCATCCAGTTCATCACCGAGACCGAGCTTTTCGCCACGGCGCCCGGCAGCCGGCGGCGCCGCAAGCAGGAGCAGGTCAGCAGTGTCGATGCGCTGATCAAGGACCTGTCGGAGCTGAAGATCGGTGATCCGGTCGTGCATGCGAACCATGGCATCGGGCGCTACCAGGGACTGCTCAACATCGACCTGGGCGACGGAGCGAGCGAGTTCCTGCACCTGGAGTACGCGGACAAGGCGACGCTTTACGTCCCGGTCTCGCAGCTGCATCTCATCAGCCGCTATACCGGGGTGAGTCCCGACGAGGCGCCGCTGCACAAGCTTGGCTCGGGCCAATGGGAACGCGCGAAACGCAAGGCCGCCGAGCAGGTGCGCGATACCGCCGCCGAGCTGCTCAACCTCTACGCCCGCCGGGCTGCCCGCGAGGGCTTTGCCTTCCGCTTCCATCCGCACGACTACGAGGCCTTCGCGGCCAGCTTCGGTTTCGAGGAAACGCCCGACCAGCGCGCAGCGATCCATGCGGTGATCCAGGACATGATCAGCCCGAAGCCGATGGATCGCCTGGTGTGCGGCGACGTGGGCTTCGGCAAGACGGAGGTCGCGCTGCGTGCCGCCTTCGTTGCCGTCAACAGCAACAAACAGGTTGCGTTGCTGGCGCCGACCACGCTGCTCGCCGAGCAACACTTCCAGAACATCAGCGACCGCTTCGGCAAATGGCCCGTAAAAGTGGCGGAGCTGTCCCGCTTCCGCTCGGCCAAGGAAGTCGGTACGGCGCTCGAAGGCATCGCCGAGGGGACCGTCGACATCGTCGTCGGCACGCACAAGCTGCTGTCCAAGGACGTGAAGTTCAAGCGTCTGGGCCTGTTGATCATCGACGAAGAGCACCGCTTCGGCGTGCGACACAAGGAGGCGATCAAGTCGATGCGCGCCGACGTGGATGTGCTCACGCTGACCGCCACGCCGATCCCGCGGACGCTTGGCATGGCGCTGGAAGGTCTGCGCGACCTGAGCGTCATTGCCACCGCGCCGCAGCGGCGCCTTGCGATCAAGACCTTCGTGCGCGCCGAGAACAACGGCGTGATCCGCGAGGCGGTGCTGCGCGAGCTGAAACGCGGCGGGCAGGTCTACTTCCTGCACAACGAGGTCGAGACGATCGAGAACCGCCGCAACAAGCTGCACGAGCTGCTGCCCGAGGCGCGCATCGCAGTCGCGCATGGTCAGATGCCGGAACGTCAGCTCGAAAGCGTGATGCGCGAGTTCGTCGGCCAGCGTCACAACGTGCTGCTGTGCTCGACCATCATCGAGACCGGGATCGACGTGCCCAGTGCGAACACCATCGTCATCTCGCGCGCCGACAAGTTCGGCCTCGCACAGTTGCACCAGCTGCGCGGCCGGGTCGGCCGTTCGCATCACCAGGCTTACGCCTATCTGCTTGTGCCCGACATGGAGGCGCTGACCAAGCAGGCCGCGCAACGGCTGGAAGCGATCCAGCAGATGGAGGAGCTTGGATCCGGCTTCTACCTCGCGATGCACGACCTCGAGATTCGCGGCGCTGGCGAAGTGCTGGGCGAAAACCAGAGCGGCA
>DASTGE010000721.1:0-2150 GCA_035719405.1 Burkholderiaceae bacterium | reverse complement strand
CTGGACGATGCGGTAAACGGCGATGGCCACTTCAGGCGGTATCGGCTCCATCTCCTCAGGCAGCTTCACCTCGCATTCCAGCCCGGCGCTGCCGCAGGTCTCCTGCACGTGCCATTCGACTGCGGCCGCCAGCCCGAGATGGTCGAGAAGACTGGGCCGAAGGTTCTCGATCACGCGGCGCTTGACCTCCACCGCCTCGTCCAGCGAGGCCGAGAGGCGGCGCATGCGCTGCTGCACGTCGGGCTCGGCGGTCGCTGCAAAGCCCTCGAGCCACGAGGCGTCGATCTTTGCCGCCGTGAGAATGCCGCCCAATTCGTCGTGGAGGTCTCGCGCCAGCCGGCTCTTCTCGCGTTCGGTGCTGGTCTGAAGATAAGTCGACAGCGATGACAGCTCCTCGGTTCGCTCGGCCACCTGCCGCTCCAGTTCCTGTGCTTGCCGGGCCAACTCGGCGCGATGGCGTTCGCGCTCGTAGAAGTGCTTGACGGTCCGCACGCCGAGGATCGCCAGGAACAGCAGGTTCAGGAAGACGATCATGCCGACACCGAGCCGCTGCAGCAGGAAGATCCGGTTGATCTCCTCGGTGCGCGCGTCGCGCAGCATGTCCAGCTCCTTCATCAGCCTGTCGGTCTGCTCGACGATGCCTTCCATCGCGAGCAGGCCCCGGTTGGAGACGATCGTTTCCACCGCATCGAGCCGGTTGCCCTGCTGCGTCGCGCGCACTGTCAGCCGCATTTCGTCGATCTTGTCATCCACCAAAGGTGAAAGCAGCCGCAGCGGATCACGCATCTGCGGCAGGAGCGCGGCCAGGCGCTGCAGCTCCACCATGGTCGATCGGGTGCGATCCACGGCACCCTCGAAGGGTTTGAGGTAGCGCTCGTCGGCAGTGATGAGGTAGCCGCGTTGGCTGGATTCAGCCTGCAGCAGGGCTTCGCGAAGGTGGGTCGCCTGGGTCTGGCCATCGGTCACCTGTCGCTGGGCGCGGCGCGACGCTTCGATCTCGGTGAACGCGAGTTCCGAGATGCCGAGGACCACCATCGAGATGAGGGCCGTGACCAGCAGGGTCAGCATCACGCGCGGGGGCACGGCTTCCAACCAGCGCACCGGGGGGGCGGCTGGTGGCGCAGTTTGCTCTGTCATGCGGGATGAATGTTCGTAGAGGCTCCCGCAGAGAGCATACGGCGTGCCCGCCCGACGGGCTCACCTTCGGCGGTTGATGAGACCCATCACCAACGAGACGACGAAGCCGACCAGGAAGACCACGAAGAGGATTTTCGCGATGCCCGCAGCCCCTGCGGCAATGCCGCCGAAACCGAAGACCGCGGCGATCAGCGCGATCACGAAGAACACGGCAGCGTAGTAAAGCATTGTCTTCTCTCCCCAGGTTATCCCTTGCCGGCCGCTCGGCCGGCCGCGACGCAGGTGCGCTCAAGCGTGCATGTGCCGACCCTGCTGACCCGTATGCGGCTGTTGCCCATGGTGCTGCGGCGACGATTCGGTCATCAGGTCGACGAGGTCGTCGGCGTGCTCTTCCTCGACCGCGAGGATCTCCTCCAGCAGCCGCCGCGGCGTCGGGTCGCGATCGCCCAGGTAGCGCACGAGTTCCCGGTAGCTCTCGATCGCGATGCGCTCGGCCACAAGATCCTCATAGAGCATCTCTTGCAGGTCGGTGCCGGCGTGATATTGCGCGTGCGAGCGCTGCACGAGCGTCTGCGGATTGAAATCCGGTGCGCCGCCGAGCTGCACGATGCGTCCGGCCAGCCGGTCGGCGTGCTCGGCCTCCTGGTTCGCGTGTTCGAGAAACTCGTCCGCGGCAAAGCGCGCGTTCAGCCCCTGGGCCATGTAGTAATGGCGCTTGTAGCGCAGGACGCACACGAGCTCGGTGGCCAGCGCCTCGTTCAGCAGGTGCACCACCTCCTGCGGGTTCAGCCCGTAGTCCGCCGTCACCGGCCCATCGCTGACCTGCTGGCGTGCGCGTCGGCGCAGTTCTTCCACCGGCGTCAGGCCGTTGCCGGGGTGAAAGCCCGGATGCCCAGGCTCGCCATAGCCGGGTCCGCCGTTGCCGGGTCGTTGTGGTGAGAAATTCATGGCAGTGCTTTCCTTGCTTGCAAAAGCATGGCGGCCCATCCAAGGGCCGCCGTCGATCGTGAAAA
>DASTGE010000720.1:0-2829 GCA_035719405.1 Burkholderiaceae bacterium | reverse complement strand
AGCATCGGCCGCGAGAAGGCCGGCATCCTGCGGACGGGCCACCCCGCAATCTGCAGCGACCCTCAGCCTCCGCAGAGCATCATCGACCGCGCCCGCGAGATCGGGGCCGACCTGCGCGTGAGCGGACGGGACTTCCACTTCACAGGCGACCACCAGCAGTGGTCATGGACGGGGCGCCGCAAGCGCCACAGCGGACTGGCCTACCCGGCACTGCGGGGGGCCAACCAATTGCTCAATGCGGCGGGCGCGCTGGCCGCCTTCGAAGCCTTGCATGATCGCCTTCCGATCACCGCCCAGGCGGTGCGGAACGGACTTGCGCTGGTCGAGCTTGCCGGGCGATTCCAGATCGTCGCGGGACAGCCCACCATCGTGCTTGATGTGGGCCACAACCCGCAGGCCATGGCGGTGCTTGCCGTCAACCTCGACCAGATGGGCTTTTACCCGCGAACGCACGCGGTGTTCGGCGTCATGCACGACAAGGATCTTGCCGGAGTGCTGAAGCCCATCGCGCCGCTTGTCGATGCCTGGTATCTCACCGACCTGCCGGCCGCCCGCGCTGCTTCCGCTGAATCGCTGCGGCCGCTCGTGCTGGCCGCCTCCGGTCAACGGGAGGCGCCTGTCAGCAGCCACTCGACGCCGGCGCAGGCACTGCTGTCTGCGGTAAGCGCGGCGGACCCGACTGATAGAATCGTTGTCTTCGGTTCGTTCCTTACCGTGGGTGGTGTGCTGAAGGACGGCCTGCCGCGTTTGAGCGCGAAGCATCTCGGTTGATTGAGCCGCCCTCGAGGCGCACGCATGGGCCTGAAGTCCTTCCTCCAACGTAAAGAAGACGCTCCGGCGCGGTCGTCGAAGGCCCCAGCGGGCTCTGGCGACCCAGCCGATGCCGTGCAGCAGGCGCGTGTACGCGCCCGTCGCCGGCTGATCGGGGCGGTCGTTCTGCTGGGCATCGGAATCATCGGCTTTCCGCTGCTGTTCGAGACGCAGCCACGCCCGATTCCAGTCAATATCCCGATCGACATTCCACACAAGGAAAACGCTCCGCCACTGAAGATGCCGCCCGCGCGGCCTGGGGCCACCGTCGCACCCAAGGCCGCGCAAGTACCGATTGCGGCATCTCGCGCAGCTCCAGTGGTGATCACAGAGACGGCTTCCGAGGCGGGTAAGGAACTGCCTTCCCCCTCGTCTGCCTCCGCCCCGGAAAGAGCGCCGGCCGCGCGCAACGGGGGTTCCGAGGGGGCGCCGTCGCAATCCAAGGCCTCGCCGGCCAGGTCGGCCGAGGCCAAACCCGAGCCTCCCAAGGTGGATGGCAATCGGCACACAGAGAGCAAGGCGGCTGAGACCAGGCCGAGCCCGGCGAAGGCCGGAGACACGAAAGCCGGCGATACCAAGGCCGGTGATGTCAAGGTTGGCGAGACGAAGGCCGGCGACACCAAGGTGTCCGCATCCGCGAGCGACGATGCAAACCGCGCCAAGTCACTGCTCGAGGGCAAAGGCACCGACAAGACGGCGGCCGATGTCGTGCCGGCCGGCGTGCGTTTCGTCGTGCAAGTGGGTGCATTCTCGGAAGCGAGCGCCGCGCGCGAAACACGGGAGAAGGTCGAGAAGCTGGGCCTGAAAGCCTACACACAGGTCGTCGATACCGACAACGGCAAGCGCATCCGCGTGCGAGTGGGTCCGTTCGCTTCGAAAGACGACGCCGACAAGGCCGCGTCCAAGATCAGGTCGGCGGGGCTTTCGTCCGCTGTGCTGACGCTGTAGGAGCCGGTGCATGCAGCCACTTGCATTGGGCATCATCGACTGGCTGTTGCTCGGCGTGCTTGCCGTGTCCGTTCTGGCCGGACTTTGGCGTGGACTCGTATTCGAGGTGCTGTCGCTGCTCGGATGGATTGCGGCGTACATCGCGGCCCAATGGTTTTCGCCTGCCTTTGCCGTCCATGTGCCGTTCGGTACGCCAGGCTCGGCCTTGAATCATGCCTCGGCGTTTGCAATCACCTTCATAGGAGCGCTCGTGCTCTGGGGTATTGCGGCGCGACTGATACGCATGCTGGTCGGGGCCTCGCCGCTGTCGCTGTTCGACCGCGTGCTCGGCGCGGGTTTCGGTTTGTTGCGAGGACTCGTGCTGCTGCTCGCAGTCGCCACGGCGGTCGGGATGACGCCCGCTGGCCGCTCGGAGGCGTGGCGAGGCTCGCAAGGTGTGGCATGGCTGAACGTCATGCTCCAGGGATTGAAGCCGGTGTTGCCCGCCCAGTTCGCGCGGCACCTTCCGGCATGAGGCGAAAGACAGGATCAAGCACATGTGTGGCATCGTTGGTGTCATCTCCAGGAGCCCTGTAAATCAGCTGATCTACGACGCGTTGCTGCTCTTGCAGCATCGCGGCCAGGATGCTGCGGGCATTGTCACGATGCAGGGCACCAAGTGCTTCATGCACAAGGCGCGCGGCATGGTGCGCGACGTTTTCCGTACCCGGAACATGAGGGCGTTGTCGGGAACGGTCGGCCTCGGTCAAGTGCGTTACCCGACTGCCGGCAACGCGTACAGCGAGGAAGAGGCCCAGCCGTTCTATGTCAATGCGCCGTTCGGCATCGTGCTCGTGCACAACGGCAACCTGACGAACGCCCACGCGCTGAAGCAACAGCTGTTTGATATCGATCGGCGCCACATCAACACCGAAAGCGACACCGAGGTGCTGATCAATGTGCTGGCACATGAACTCGAGCGCGCTGCGCGAGACCAGCCGCTGACTGCCGACGAAGTGTTCGCGGCGGTGAGGGCGGTGCACAAGCGGATCAAGGGTTCGTATGCGGTAATTGCGCTCATCGCGGGTCACG
>DASTGE010000719.1:0-2556 GCA_035719405.1 Burkholderiaceae bacterium | reverse complement strand
ATGTATCGACTGCTCGCGTGCTCAAAGAGGCACAAAATCGAAGACCTTGAAAGGGGTGGGCCTTAAGGCTGCCTTAAGGCCATCAAGTCCGCCATCCGGTTCGACAGGCCGAAGAACGCGCTGATCGCGCCGATATCCCAGATGTCCTCATCGGAGAACCCTTCGGCCCGCAACGCCTCCAGCTCCGAGTCCACGACGCTGGCCGAATCCCTGCAGATCTTGACCGCGAAGGCAAGCATGGCCTTCTGTCGCGGGGTGATGTCGGCCTTCAGGTGATTGGTCGCAATCTGATCGGCCAGCAACGGGGCCTTCTCGTAGATCCGTAGCACGGCCCCATTCGTCAGCCCCGAGGGGCGCAGCATCAAGGCGTCGTGATAGGCGACGAAGGCGCGGAACTCCTCGGGCCGATGGGCAAGCGCGAGGAACACGTTCGGGATAAAGCCGGCTTTCTCCTGCACCTGCAGCATCCGCTCGCGCATGTCGTCGGGCAAGTCCTTCAGCTCGGGCACGGGATAGCGGCTGATGGAACTCGTCATGCAGCACTCCTTGGGTCAGTTGCACCGAACGCGGACCTCCGGCCAGAGGTTCTCTTGCGGGTCAGGCATGATGTCGACACGCGCGGACACCGATTGTGCTGGCCTCGTGCCTACAATCGCGCCGCCGGGATGCCGGATGGCTGGCACCGCGGCTTGCAGTCCGCACGCCGTCTGCCTTCCTGCTCTGCCGGACGTCCCCAGTTTGAACCAAATCCCATTACAGGAGTCCACTTCCGCCGATGTGGCATAGAAGAAGCTTTCTGGGCGCCGCTTGCGGATGGCTCGCACTGCCCGCCGCGGCGCAGTTTCGTGTTGAGATCAGCGGCATCGGTGCGACGCAGCTGCCGATCGCGATCGTCCGGTTCCGGGATGAAGACAAGGCGCCTCAGCCGCTTTCGTCCATTGTCCGCGCCGACCTGGAGCGCAGCGGCGTCTTCCGCAGCGTCGACGCGCCCGGTGCGCTCGACGAGACCTCGGCGCCGTCGTTTGCCGAATGGCGCGGCCGTTCGGCCGATGCCTTGGTCGCAGGCTCCGCGACGCGCCTGGCCGACGGCCGCTTCGATGTCCGCTACAAGTTGTGGGACATCGTCAAGGGCGCCGATCTTGGCGGGCAGAGCCTGGCCGTGACCGGCGCCGATCTTCGCCTGGCGGCCCACCGTATCGCCGACGCCATCTACGAGAAGCTCACCGGCGAAAAGGGCGTCTTCTCCACCCGCATCGCCTATGTCACGCGTGGGGCGGGTCGCTTCACGCTGCGCATCACCGATGCGGACGGCGAAGGCGGGCAGGTGGCGCTCAACAGCCCTGAACCCATCATCTCGCCATCGTGGTCGCCCGATGGGCGCGAGCTGGCCTACGTCTCGTTCGAAACACAGAAGGCCGTGGTGTGGGTGCAGGATGTGGCCACCGGCCAGCGACGTCCGGTCGCCAACTTCCGCGGCTCCAACAGCGCGCCCGCATGGTCGGCGGACGGTTCGCAACTCGCGGTGACGCTCACACGAGACGGCAATTCGCAGCTTTACCTGATGGGGCGCAACGGCAATGGGCTGAAGCGCCTTACCACCAGTCAGGCCATCGACACCGAGCCCGTGTTTTCCCCTGACGGCAAACAGATCTACTTCGTAAGCGATCGTGGAGGTGCACCGCAGGTCTACCGGATCCCGGCCTCAGGCGGCAGCGCCGAGCGCGTGACTTTCAGCGGCAACTACAACATCAGTCCCGCGCTGAGTCCGGACGGCCATCTGCTGGCCTACATCACTCGACAAGGCAATGCCTTCAAGCTCGTCACGCTCGACATGTCGAGCGGCAACGTCGCGCAGCTTACCGACACCACTGACGACGAGCGGCCCAGCTTCGCGCCCAACGGCCGCCTCATCATCTACGCCACGCGTGCCGGAGGGCGCGACGTGTTGATGACCACCACCCTGGATGGCAAGATCAAGACCCGGCTGCTGTCGAGCGGACTCGACGTGCGGCAGCCGGTGTGGGGGCCTTATGGCCGATCACCGGGAATCGCTGATCGATTCCCGCGGTGTTGTTGGGCACCGTAATTCAAGGAGAACACAAAGATGATCGCAACGCGTGCAGGAACCCTGGGCGGGCTGTTGCTGGCAGCCCTGGTGGCGGCCTGCTCGAGCACCCCTTTGAACGATAACAACGTGCCGGTTGAAAGCCGCACTCCCACGTCCCCGCAGGAGCCAGCGCCCGGCGGCAACGCCGGCAGCGCCGCGGGAACGAGCCAATCGCAGGTGGCGACCGTCGACCTGGGCAAGTCCGCCGACGATGCCGCAGGGCTCGAACGCGTCGTCTACTTCGACTTCGACAGCTTCGTGGTCAAGGACGAGTACCGTCCCTTGATCGAAGCGCATGCCAAGCGGTTGGCGGCCGATCGCAAGAAGCACATGAGTGTCGAAGGCCATACCGACGAGCGTGGCGGCCGCGAGTACAACCTTGCTCTCGGCCAGAAGCGCGCTGATGCGGTGGCCCGCACGCTGACCTTGCTGGGCGCTGCCGACAACCA
>DASTGE010000718.1:0-2249 GCA_035719405.1 Burkholderiaceae bacterium | reverse complement strand
TCACGCGAGGAGCTTGCACTGGGCGAAGCCTTGCTGAACGCCATCGTCGCCGCACACAGGGCACGCCCCGACGAGCGACTGCACATTCGCGGCACAGCTTGCATGAGCGCCTGCTCGCGCGCCTGCACGGTCGCGCTGCATGCTGCCGGCAAGCACAGCTACCTGTTCGGCGATCTCGCGCCGGAGGTCGACACCGCCGAGCAGGTGCTGGCCTGCGCGCGCCTGCATGCCGGCAGCGCAGACGGCCTGCTTGCGTGGTCGCAACGCCCGGAACGACTGCGCAGGGGCATTCTGGCGCGCCTGCCCGCCCTCGAATCCGTGACTGGCCTGTGCGAGAGCAAGCCCTGATCGCCAGCGGGGCTCTCGCATTGGCATGGTGGCTGGACACGCGTTTCGGCGAGCCGCGCAACGCCTGGCATCCCGTCGCCTGGCTGGGTGCCTGTCTCACCCCGCTCGGTCGTCCGCTGGCCGGCTGGAGCCCGGTGCCGGCGTTCGTCGGTGGAGCAGCACTGTGGCTGGCGACCGTCTGTCTTGTCGGACTGACCGCAGCTTGGCTGCAACGACAGCTGCTCGCTCTGCCGACATGGGCCGGCCTGCCCTTGCTGGCGCTCGCGCTCAAGCCGGCTTTTGCATGGCGCATGCTGCGCGACGAGGTGACCGCGGTGGAAGCGGCCTTCACCTCGGGACTGCCCGCTGCGCGCGAGCGGCTGTCGCGCTTGTGCAGTCGCGACGTGAGCGTTCTCGACGCCACGGCGGTGCGCGAGACCGCGATCGAGACGCTCGCCGAGAACCTCAACGATTCGCTCGTCGCGCCGCTCGTCGCCTTCGCGCTGGGCGGGCTGCCCGGCGCCTGGATCTGGCGTGCCGTGAACACGATGGACGCGATGTGGGGCTATCGGGGGCGTTGGGAATGGGCGGGCAAATGGGCTGCGCGGGCCGATGACCTGCTCGCCTGGGCACCCGCGCGGCTGGCCGCGTTGCTGCTGTGGCACCCGCGCATAAAGCTCAGTCGGCTGCGGCGCGAGGCGCAGCGAACGCCATCGCCCAATGGCGGCTGGCCGATGGCGGCGATGGCACTTCGCTTGGACGTGCACCTGGGCAAGCCCGGCGTCTACGTACTGCACGCCGATGGAGAGGCGGCGCAATCGGGACATGTGGCAGCGGCCTTGCGAGTCGCCCACAAGGCTGCGGCGCTGGCTTTGCTGCTCGCGATGATCACCGTGCTGGCGATGGGCGGTCGATGGTCATGAACGAGATGCCCGAAGCGCGAATCCATGGCGGGCCCGATGCCGATGGGCCTGAGCGCTGGGACTTCTCCACCTGCGCCAATGCCGCCGGCCCTTGCCCCGCCGCGCTCGACGCAGTGCTGACCGCAGACCCGACGCGCTATCCGGATCCACACCATCACGGCTTGCGAGAGGGGCTGGCCGCGCTGCATCGTGTCGAGCCGCGACGCATCGTGATCGCAGCGAGTGCCAGCGAGTTCGTGCAGCGGATCACTGCCATCGCCACCCGGCTGCGTCCAGGCCCCGTCGGCGTGCCACGCCACGCGTATGGCGACTACGCGGCATCCGCGCGAGCCTGGGGCCGCAGCTGTCGGCACGACGACGAGCCGGGGGAGACCCTGAGCCTGCAATGGTGCACCGACCCTTCAAGCCCTCTCGGCTTGAAGACCCCCATCCCGTGCAATGCAGCGGCAGTGCCGACCGTCCTCGACAGCGTTTATGCGCCCTTGCGCCTGAAGGTCAGCGACGCACGGCAAAGCGATCTGCTCGACCAGGTGTTCGTGCTGCACAGTCCGAACAAAGCCTTGGGACTGTGCGGCGTCCGCGGCGCCTACGCCATTGCGCCACGCGAGGCCACGTGGGACGCGAATGGCTGGCTGCGCATGCTGCAGGCGGCCGAGCCCTCATGGCCGCTGGGCACCCATGGCGCGGCCATGCTCGCCGCCTGGACCGACGCGCCGGTACGGCAGTGGGTGCAGCAGTCTCACGCACGGCTGTCCCATTGGAAGACCCTCTTGATTGCAACGCTCGTTCAGCGCGGCTTCACCTGCCTCGACAGCGATACCCCGTTCTTCTGCGCGCGCCCGCCCATGCCGACCGATCCCCTGCGGTTGCGACATCACGGCGTGGCCGTGCGCGACGCCGCATCGTTCGGCCTGTGCGGCTGGTGGCGCTTGTCTGCGCAGCCACCGCTGTCCATTGCACAGCTTGCCGCCGCGCTCGATCACGAAGGATCCCGATCAT
>DASTGE010000717.1:0-2891 GCA_035719405.1 Burkholderiaceae bacterium | reverse complement strand
AAGGTAGTTGCCCGGGCGCCGTGTGTACTCGCGTGCAATCAGCTCGGCGATCGGCGCGAGTGACGCGTCTCGATGCTGCCAGCGCGTCGACACGCGCCCGGCAATGCGCACCGCCAACTGCTCCGCGCTGAAGGGCGACTCGACGTCGATCCAGACGGCGTGATCCGGCAGTCCGGCGAGATCGACGTAATACCGGGGGGGCGACAGCGTGGCCGAGAACAGCACGGCGCAATGCGCGTCTTCGAAGCGAGGCTTCAGGAAGGTCGCGGGAACGAGGTTGCGCACGGACAGTGTCGTGGCACGACCGCGACCGTTCCCACTGCCCTCGGTCCGCGTGACATCGAACAGCGAGTGATCGCTGAAGCTCTCGACGAGGCGGGCGAAGTACAGCGCGTCGAAGTGAAAGCGCAGCAGGTCGCTGTCGACACCCTCGGGATGATCGACCAGATGCTCGGCGACCGCCGCGTTGGCCAACGCGAGCG
Source organism: Burkholderiaceae bacterium (assembly GCA_035719405.1). Taxonomy (GTDB): domain Bacteria; phylum Pseudomonadota; class Gammaproteobacteria; order Burkholderiales; family Burkholderiaceae_C; genus CAMLIZ01. The sequence goes on along the minus strand of DASTGE010000717.1, from coordinate 2,409 downwards.
CGCGGGCGAATGCGGCCGGCACCTCGGCATGCGCCTGATAGTCGCACTCCTGCGCCTTGTGCAGATCGTTCCACGCGCGCCGCAGGCGGCGCAATGGGCGCTGCAACGGCTCCGGTCCGCTGCGGCACAAGGCGTGCAAGGCGCGCTGGTCGAGTTCAGCGGAGTACATCAAGCGCCCGCGCTCGACGATGTGGTGCGCCTCGTCCACGAGCAGGGCGACGCGCCAGCCGTTGGCTGTCGACAAGCCATGCAGCAACGCATTCGCGTTGAAGTAGTGGTTGTAGTCGCCCACGACCACATCGCACCAACGCGCCATCTCCTGTCCCAGATAGTAAGGACAGACGCAATACGCGAGCGCGACCTCGCGCAGCGCAGCCCTGTCGAGCAGCGGATGCGCGAGTGCGGCCTGGCGTGCGGCCGGCAGGCGATCGTAGAAGCCCTTCGCCAGCGGACACGATTCGCCGTGGCATGCCTTGTCGGGGTGCTCGCACGCCTTGTCGCGTGCCACCAGCTCGACGCTGCGCAATGCAAGCGTTTCATGGTGCGACTGAAGGCGGGCGAGCGCATCGAACGCGAGCTGGCGTCCCGGCCCTTTCGCCGTGAGAAAGAAGATCCGGTCCAGCGCCTGCCCGGGCATCGCCTTCAACAGCGGGAACATGGTCCCCATCGTCTTGCCGATCCCCGTCGGCGCCTGCGCCATCAGACACCGACCGCTTCGCGCCGCGTTGTAGGCAGCCTCGGCCAACTGCCTCTGTCCACGCCGGAAGTCGTCGTGCGGGAAGCGCAGGGTCCGCAGGGCGTCGTCGCGCGTGCGACGATGCGCCACCTCCTGCACGCTCCATGAAAGAAAAGCCTCGCACAGCGATTCGAAGAACGCCTGCAGCGATGCTGCGTCGGACGACTCCTCGATGACGTGCTCGGACTGCCGCATTACGTCGAAGTACACGAGCGCCAGCGTGATGCGCTCCAGCTGCCTTTGACGGCAGAGCAACGCCCCGTAGACCTTGACCTGCGCCCAGTGCAACGCCCGATGGTTCCCGGGCATGCGCGACAGCTCACCCCGGAAGGTCTTCACCTCCTCGAGCCGCATCCGCGACGCGTCCCATCCATCGGCCCGGCCCCGCACCCGCATGTGCTTGTGCTCGCCTTCCAGGCTCAGCTCCGGTTCATATCCATCGCCCCGCCTGGACGCCACCAGCCTGTGACCCGACACCCCCTCCTCTGCGGAGGGCGACGGCGTGAATCGCAGGTCGAGGTCTCCGCGCTTCGCAGCGAACTCGCACAGGGCGCGAACGGCAATCGTGTAGGTCTGCGTCACGGCATTGCATGGTAGCGGGAGGTGCGGAGAGTGCCGACGGATTGCGTCGGCTATCCTCACCCTCAGTGCCCTCACCACCTCGTCTCGTGCGCATCCTCGGCATCGATCCCGGTCTTCAGACCACCGGCTTCGGAATCATCGAATGCGATGGCCCGAGGCTGCACTACGCAGCCAGCGGCACGATCCGCACGAGCGATGCCGCGCGCGGTGACCTCCCCGGCCGGCTCAAGATCATCTTCGAAGGCGTGCGTGAAATCGTGCAGCGCTATGGTCCTTCGCAGGCGTCGGTGGAGATCGTATTCGTCAACGTCAATCCGCAGAGCACGCTGCTGCTGGGTCAGGCGCGCGGCGCGGCGCTTGCAGCGCTGGTGTCGGCAGGGCTGCCGGTGTCCGAGTACACGGCGCTGCAGATGAAAAAGGCGGTGGTCGGCCACGGACAGGCGCGCAAGGAACAGGTTCAAGAGATGGTGGCCCGGCTGCTCGCACTGCCCGGCCTGCCCGGAAAGGATGCGGCGGACGCACTGGGGCTGGCGATTGCACATGCGCATGCGGGCCGGTCCTTCGGAGCCCTGGCGCAAGCGACCAGGCTCGCGCGTCGCTCGCATGCGCAATACCGCCGCGGACGCACGTATTGACTTGACTGCGCACCCACCCGCGTGACGCATGCACACGGTGCGTCGGCATGGACTCGCGCCATGTCGCGCTACGGCACAACACGAACCTGTCGTGAAGTCTTCACCTGTGTGTTCCCTTCAATCGCGCCGGCATCCGCCGAGAAGGACGGCCCAGCGAATGAATTGGAGCTGATCGACGGCTCTTTTCCGTGTGCGCAACCCGCACGAAAGGGCGAAAGTCGACGTCTGTGCCCGCCATCCCGTGCCGATTGAAGTCGCGTCGGGGCGGCTTTCCCGTGCCCCGTCCAACTCAGGCGGACCCCCCAAGGAGAAGTTGATGAAGAAATCCCTGCTTTCGATCGCCGTTACCCTCACGCTCGTCGCCTGCGGCGGCGGTGGATCATCGTCCGACCCGACGACCGGGGCACCTGCACCTGCACCTGCACCCGCACCCGCACCTGCACCCGCACCTGCACC
>DASTGE010000716.1:0-2887 GCA_035719405.1 Burkholderiaceae bacterium | reverse complement strand
GTCATCAGGGGCAGCGCTGCGACGCATCTCCCCGCGCTGGAACACCTCGAAAATCCGCTCGCGCCACGCCGGCTCCACACCCGGTCCACGGTCGCGCACCGCGAACACGATGCAGCCTGCCTGCCGCCGCACCGTCAGCTCGACGGGCGCGGGCGGGTCGCTGTACTTGAGCGCGTTGTCCACCAAGTTCTCCAGCAACTGCGCGAGCAGCAGCGCATCGCAGCGCACCAGCGGCAGACCCGGCTCCAGCCGCACATGAACCCGCCGCCCCGGATCGCGCCTGCGCGCCCGCCGCATCACGGCGCCGACGATCTCCTCGGCAGACTCCCAGTCGAGCCGCAACTGCACGCCAGGTGCGTCAAGCCGCGCCAGTTGCAGCGTGTTGTCGGTCAGCCGGCTCAGGCTCGAAGCCTCATCGAGGATCGTCTGCGCCAGCCGCTCGCGCTGCTGCGGCGCCAACCGCTCCCCTTGCTCTCGGAGAGACGATGCCGCACCCATGATGGCCGCCAGGGGAGTGCGGTAGTCATGCGAAATCGCAGCGAGCAGCGCGTTGCGCACGCCCTGCGCCTGCGCCTGCTCGCGGGCCGCGCTCGCTGCCTGCTGCGACTGTGCGCGCTGCAGCACCCCGCCCATCTGGTCGCACAGTGCCTGCGCCTGCGCCCGCAGCGTGTCGTCCGCATGCTCCGGATCATCGAGCGGGACGACCACAGCGCCGAAAGCCGCCTGCTGCCCGCGAAGCGGCAGATACCACTCCGGCTGGTCTGCATGCCGTCCCGTGCCTGGACCGAAGGCCTTGGCCTGGCGAGTGCAGTGCCACAAGCCGGAAAGCTGGTCCTCGGTCGGCTCCCCGATCACCGTTGCGGCGGACTGATCGTCCGTCGCGGGGAGCGCGACGCGCAACACGAGCATGTGCGGCGTGCTTCCGAGCAGCTCGGCGAGGGCTTGGCGCAGCACGTCGGCACTTTGCGCCGGGTCGTCCGCATCACGAAGCGCCGCGCCCAATCGCCTCAGCTGCTCAGCCTGCCGTGCGTTGCGTCGGGCAGTTTCGGCCAGCAGCCGCTGCCGGGCAGTGACGCCGGCGACGATCCAGCTGACAAGCAGCATTGCGGCCAGCAGCACGGCGTCCTGCCGCACATCAACCGCAAAGGTATGCCGCGGCGGAACGAACAGCCAGTTGAAGGCCAGCACCGACATGGCCGTGGCCAGCACCGACAGCGTGATCGGCAACCACAGTGTGGCGAGCGCGGACGCAAGCACCAGGACCATCGCGAGGTTGGCGAGGTCGACAAGGCCGTCGAGGGTCAGCATCGCGACCCAGGCCCCGGCCCAGACGAGCAGGGCGGGGACGTAGTGCCAGACGGGTGCCGCCAGGGGTGCATCAGGCAGTTTCATGCCCGGCACCCTAGCAGAGCCGGCGTCAGGATGTCATAAGGGACGCAGCGGCTCTCTACCGGCTCTGACGGCAGTCAGCGGCGGCCGGGCATCAGAAATAGTCGGACCAGTCGAACTTCACGAAGTCGCCAGGATTGCCGCCGGCGTGGTTCACATCCTTTCCGGTGCCGCCGTCGAGATAGTCAGCACCCGGGCCACCGTCGAGATGGTCGTTTCCGCTTTGACCAAACAGGACATCGTTGCCGGTCCCGCCGTTCTCGTAGTCGTTTCCACTGCCGCCCACGAGAGTGTCGTTGCCGGCTCCGCCCCAGACCGAGTCGTTGCCGCTGCCGCCGTCGACGTAGTCGTTGCCGTCGCCGCCAACCAGGGTGTCATTGCCAGACCCGCCGCTGATGTAGTCGTTGCCGCCGCGGCCGTTGATGTAGTCGTTGCCGCTGCCGCCGTAGAAGTGGTCGTTGCCCTTGCCGCCGATCATCGTGTCGTTGCCGCTGCCGCCATGGGCGGTGATATTGGCATCGACATTGTTGTCGACCACCAGCGTGTCGTTGCCAGCGCCTAGCTGAAAGTCGGTGTGCTCGAGCTGCTGCTTGGTCATGTACTGGGTGTTGCCGTTGACGTTCACTTCGTACAGCCCCAGCGCACCGGCCAGCCCGGGCGCCTTGGAGATGTGGACGTTGTCATTGCCGGCGGTGCCGTTCACGACGTTCGCGGGCTGCAGGGCTTGCAAGGCGTTGCTGATGCTGCTGATGACTGACATGGGTTGCTCCTATGCTGTGGATCGCTTGTTTCCGGGGGGCCAGCGACGGGAGAGAAATTCCGGATCGCTGGTCGTCATTGAATCGTTGCAGCGCCGCGCAGAAAAGCCGGGACGCTCGCCAACTGCCGGGGCTCCGCATTGGGGGTGTTCCCATCGGGAGCAAGCCGGATGCATCGGTCAGCGCAGGTTTCCTGATCGCAGGCCCTCAGCCAGCGCTCTCTCAGGGGGAGGGGATCTCTACGATCAACTTTGCGCGCGGGCATCAGGCCGCGTCTGAAGCCCGATCCAGCGCATCGCGAACACCAGCCCTGCTGCCACATAGGCCATGCCGGCAGGCACCCACATCACGAGCCCGCCCAGTTGCTGGTCCTCGATCGGATCCATCCCCAGCGTGCTGGTGCTCGCCTGGTAGCTCGGATACCAGAGCCCGGGCGACAGAGTCAGCAGCGCGCCGAGCGCTGACACTGTGTGCAGCATCGTCGTGAAGACGTAGGCCATTGCCGCACCCTGCGCGTCGCGGCTCATCAGCCTCAGCGCCGACCACGAGAAAGCAGTGCCGTCGCGAGAAAGCTGGTGTGCTGAAGCACGCGTACGGTGTTGTCGTGCAACGCCGCCTCGAACAGCCGCGGTGCGTGCCACTCCCACAACGCAACGTCATGCATTGACCATTCGGACAGCGGCATCGTGATGGCTGGCCCGATCAGCACATCCTTGTCAGCCCGGTGGAATAAGCCTTCC
>DASTGE010000715.1:0-2049 GCA_035719405.1 Burkholderiaceae bacterium | reverse complement strand
TGCCACCGGTACGTGCCCCACGGCCGACAGTGTCGCCGCCAGAACAATGAACCCGCTGCCCGTGACGCCCGCCGCGCCCTTGGATGTCAGCAACAGCACCGCCAGCAGAGTGAGTTGCTGCGTGATCGTCATCGGAGTATTGGTGGCTTGCGCGATGAACACGGCGGCCATCGTCAGGTAGATTGAAGTGCCGTCGAGGTTGAAGGAATAGCCGGTTGGAATCACGAGCCCGACCACGGACTTCCGGGCGCCCGCGTTTTCCATCTTCGCCATCATCCGCGGCAGCACCGACTCGCTGGAAGAGGTGCCGAGAACGATCAGCAATTCTTCTTTGATGTACTTGATGAACTTCCAGATCGAGAAGCCGTGCGCCCGGGCGATGATGCCCAGCACGACGAAGACGAAGATCAGGCAGGTGGCATAGAACGAGCCCATGAGCTTGCCAAGGGACAGCAGCGAGCCGACGCCATACTTGCCGATCGTGAAGGCCATCGCACCAAAGGCACCCAGCGGCGCCACCTTCATGATGATGGCCACGATCGAGAACAGCACATGGGAGGCCTTCTCGATCAGGTCGAATACCAGCGTCCCCCGGCCGCCGAAGCGGTGCAGCGCGAAGCCGAACAGCACCGAGAACAGCAGCACCTGCAGGATCTCGCCCTTCGCGAAGGCGTCGACAATCGTGTTCGGGATGATGTCCAACAGGAACTCGACGGTGCCATGCATCTTGCCCGGCCCGGTGTAGGCGGCCACGCTCTTGGTGTCCAACGTCGCCGGGTCGACGTTCATGCCCGCGCCCGGCTGGAAGACGTTGACGATCACCAGGCCCACGATCAGCGCGATCGAACTCACGATCTCGAAGTAGAGCAAGGCCAGGCCGCCTGTCTTGCCGACCTTCTTCATGTCTTCCATGCCGGCGATGCCGATCACCACGGTACAGAAGATGATGGGCGCGATCATCATCTTGATGAGCTTGATGAAGGCATCGCCCAGCGGCTTCATCGCGGCCCCGGTCTCTGGCCAGAAGTTGCCGACGATCACGCCAAGGATGATTGCGCAGATGACCTGGAAGTACAGCGAGCGGTAAATCGGCTTGTTCGACATCGTGTTGTCTCCGGTGTTGTCGATGCCATCGGAAGGCGGCTGGACGCGCCCTGAATATTTTTGTTGGCAATGGGCATGCCGCTTGCAAACCCGGAGACGAATCTTGCGCAGGGGTCCAATGGGGACGAAGCCGTGTTCTGGCTGTGGAAGCAGTGGGCCAATGTGCTCAAGGTCCGCAACGAGGGCATTCCCATCGTCGGCTTCACCTGGTATTCGTTGACGGATCAGGTGGATTGCGTTGACGGATCAGGTGGATTGGGACAGCGCCCTGCGCAAGAACGCCGGGCGTGTCAACGCGCTTGGCCTGTACGACCTCGACCGGCACATCCTGCCGGTCGGCAAGGCCTTCAGGAAGATCGTCGCCGAGTGGAGCGACGCGTTGCGGACGCAGAGCGTGTGCTTGCGGGTGCCGGTCTATCGGCCGAGCCAGAGTGAATGGGCGACGGGATTGGACACCGGCATGCCGCGCCGACGTTCGCTGCCGCTGCGGCCGAGCGCGCGAGCCGATGACGATGACGATTCCATGCGCGGCGTTACCGAGGCCTGATTTGTATTGACACGGCCCGGCTCGTCGAAAGCTGTGCCGAGTTCGTTGCCTTGACCTGCAGTGTGTAGCTGCCTGCCTTCGGCGTTGCCCAGCCGAGGTTCGCCGTGCCGCCGTTGAACGAGACCCTCATTCCAGCGGGAATGCCGGAGATCGTGGCTGTGAGCGGGTAGCCGTTCGGATCCCTCACCGAGAAGCTGCCGTTGAAGGCTGTGCCTGCAACGCCCGAAAGCGCTTGCGCGTCGATCACCGGGGGCTGGGGTGGCGCGGCGATCTGCAGCCGGACCGTGCCATTGCCCGAAAGCCCTGTCCGGGTGTCATTGGCCTTGACTGTGAATTGAAATGAGCCCGCCGTCGGCTTCGGCCAGGTGACCGCCCCCGAGTTGTTGACCGTGACCCCT
>DASTGE010000714.1:0-18825 GCA_035719405.1 Burkholderiaceae bacterium | reverse complement strand
TTGCCGATGACCGCGTCCATCCTCGCATCGCCCGTCTGCAGGTAGCGAAGGCCCGGCAGCGTGGAGGTGGATGATGGCGCCGCTGCCACGGAACGATGGCCTGAGGCGGCCGCAAAGAATCCGCCGGAAGACCGTGTGCAGGCCGACACCGTTCCCGGAGTATCGACGATCGTCTCCTCGGCCTCCAGCGTGGTGCTGCCCAGCGAATGCCAGGTCGGCCAGTTGAACACCGCACGCACGTAGAGCTGCTGACCGTGGGGCAGTGCGGCGGCCATGGGCGGCGCCAGCGGCGATCGGAAATGATCGACCACCGCCCCGACCGTCAGCCCGAACAGCGTCGGCAATCCATTCATCCGCAGGGCTGCTCCGCTCATGCCGAGCTGGTCGAGTGCGCTGCGGTTGGCGCCGAGGAAGCGACCGTCGCGCCCGACCGCGACGATGCCTTCCATCAGGGTGCCGATGAATTCGGGGCGGCTGTGGAAGTGAAGCCGCAAGGCATGGCGGAAGTCATCGCTCAGCCAATGGTTCTCGATCATGCGCGCCGACATCTTCACCAGCCCCATCGTATGGAGGTGGTACGAGTGATGGTCGCCGGAGACGTCGAGGATACCCAGCAGGTTGCCGCGCGGATCGAAGATGGGTGCCGCCGAGCAGGTGAGGAAGCCGTTGGCGTGCATGTAATGCTCGCTGGCATGCACGACGGTGGGAGTCTCGTTGATGAGCGCCGTACCGATGGCGTTGGTGCCCTTGCTGGCTTCCGACCAGTTGGCTCCGGGCGAAAGCGCAACCTTCGATGCCCGCTTCAGGAATGTGTCGTGGCCCACGGAGTGCAGCACCGTGCCCTGGGCGTCGGTCAGCAGCACGCTGCTCTGCGTGGCCATGATCTGCTCCAGCAGCAGTTCCATCACGGGTGCCGCATGCAGGTGCAGCCGCAGGTTGCGCTCCCGGGCGACCGCCAGCTCACTGCGGACCAGCGCGCCATGGTCGGGGCGGTCGGTGCGCGACAGGCCGAGGGCCGCGCACCGTTCGTGCGAGCGCTCGATGTTCTGCAGATGCAGCGGGTCGCCCAGCGCAGGCAAGGTTGCGCCGGCCGGGAGGGGGGTGCGGGTCTCTAACACATTCGCCATGAGAGGGAATGCTAGGCGCACCGCTCCTTCCTCGTCAGTGTGGCAATCCCTGCCGCCTTGAGCTGCGTCAAACGGCACAGGTGTTCCAGAATGACACAGCCCGCCGGTCATTGCACTCCTCCCTGAACTGCGGTCGCAGTCTCACCCGCGCGCACGCTCACCGCTCAGAAAAACCCGAGCGGACTCTCGCTGTAGCTCACCAGCAGGTTCTTCGTCTGCTGATAGTGGTCGAGCATCATCTTGTGCGTCTCCCGACCAATGCCCGACTGCTTGTAGCCGCCGAACGCCGCATGCGCCGGGTAGGCGTGATAGCAGTTGGTCCAGACGCGGCCGGCCTGGATCCCACGGCCCATGCGGAAGGCGGTGTTCATGTCGCGCGACCACACACCGGCTCCCAGGCCATACAGCGTGTCGTTGGCGATGGCCAGCGCCTCGTCCTCGTCCTTGAACGTGGTGACCGACACCACCGGCCCGAAGATCTCTTCCTGGAAGATCCTCATCTTGTTGTGGCCCTTGAACACGGTGGGCTTGACATAGAAGCCGCCTTCGAGATCGCCCGACAGCGTCGCGCGCTCGCCACCGATCAGGCACTGCGCGCCTTCCTGGCGGCCGATGTCCATGTAGCTCAGGATCTTCTGCAACTGCTCGCTGGAGGCCTGCGCGCCGATCATGGTCTCGGGATCGAGCGGGTTGCCCTGCCTGATCGCTGCCACCCGCTTGAGCGCACGTTCCATGAAGCGGTCGTAGATGCTTTCATGCACCAGGGCGCGCGAGGGGCAGGTGCAGACCTCGCCCTGGTTGAGCGCGAACAGCACGAAGCCTTCGATGGCCTTGTCGAGGAAACCGTCGTCGCGGTTCATCACATCCGGGAAGAAGATGTTGGGTGACTTGCCGCCCAATTCCAGCGTTACCGGGATGATGTTCTGGCTGGCGTACTGCATGATGAGCCGACCCGTGCTTGTCTCGCCCGTGAAGGCGATCTTGGCTATGCGGTTGCTCGACGCCAGCGGCTTGCCCGCTTCCAGCCCGAAACCGTTGACCACGTTGAGCACGCCCGGTGGCAGCAGGTCGCCGATGAGTTCCGCCAGCACGAGGATGGACACCGGGGTCTGCTCCGCAGGCTTGAGGACGACGCAGTTGCCGGCCGCCAACGCGGGGGCGAGCTTCCACACCGCCATCAGCAGCGGGAAGTTCCAGGGGATGATCTGGCCCACGACGCCGAGCGGCTCATGGAAGTGGTAGGCATAGGTGTCGTGATCGATCTCGGCGATCGAGCCTTCCTGAGAGCGCACGCAGCCGGCGAAGTAGCGGAAGTGGTCGATGGCCAGGGGCACGTCGGCCGCGCGTGTCTCGCGAATGGGCTTGCCGTTGTCCCAGGTCTCGGCTGTGGCGAGCAACTCGAGGTTGGCCTCCATGCGATCGGCCATCTTGTTGAGGATGTTGGCGCGGTCCGCGGGCGAGGTCCGTCCCCAGGCGGCCTTTGCCGCATGCGCAGCGTCCAGCGCGCGCTCGATGTCTTCGGCATTCGAGCGCGGCACCTCGCAGATCGGCTTGCCGGTGATCGGGGTGATGTTCTCGAAGTACAGGCCCGACGCAGGTTCGACCCAGCGACCGCCGATGTAATTGCCGTAGCGCTTCTTGAATTGGAGGGGGAAGCCAAAGCGGCCGGGTTCGAGCATGTCCATGCGTATCTCCTGCAATAAGGGCCCCGTGGAGTCGGATCGCGGCGCTTGGGCCTGATGGCCGCGGTGCGCCACTCATTGCCAGCACCGTGCCAACCTCCGAAAGCGCGCTTCGCGGGGATCTGGATCAGGGTCTGCCCGGACCGCATGGCGTCGCGGGTGTACCGGATTGGCGCAAGCAATGTGTTCGTGCGCGCGAGGCTGAACAAGTCTCGAACGAGTGGGCCCGATGCCGACGATCGCGATCCGTGCAGCTCCCTATCGCCCGCCTTCGCCTCTGGCTGCCTGCACGAGGTCGATCCGGCGCCTGAGCCTCTGTGCTTCCGCCACGTCGCCCGCTCGTTCGGCGCGCAGCGCCTGCACTTCGAGCCATGCCATCAGCGGCCGGCGCCAGCCTTCATTCGACGCCGTCTCCACCGCCTGTTCGATGATGAAAGGATCGGCGCGGCCGGCCTGGAACAGCACTGCAATCGCAATCAGGCGGGACAGCGGGTCGTCGATCGTCTGCACCGATGGCACTCGCATGTCCGGACCGGCCAGCGATTGTGCAACCGGGCGCTGTGCCGGCGGCAGCCGCTCGATCCCCTCGCGTGAAAGCGGCTTGCCGGCGAGGTAGTCCGCATAGGCGGATTCAGCCGGCGAGGCATCCGCTCTCAGCCGCTCGAAGCCCGGGCAGGGGCCGAAGGAGAGCGTGGCCGTCCGGGCCGCGCAGCGCATCAGCTCGACGCGCGCCACCAGCTCGGGCCTGCCGGTGCGCCCGACCTGCTCGCGCGCCCGCTCGAACTCTTGCGCCTCGACCCGGGTGTCTCCCATGAGCCATGCGCTGACCGAACGATCGATCGCAGACTTCGCGTTCGCCTGCCAGTCGGGTGGTGGAGGCCCTGCAGCGCAGGCGGCGAGCAGCGTCGCAAGCGCGATCGGTCCCGGGATGCGTCGTAAAGCCCCATCGCGAAGAACACGCAGACGCCTTCCCGAATGCATTTGCATCCATTCTTTCCTTTGCGACCGTCGCGGTACTCGTGTCGGTTGCACGTCCGCTACTTCAACCTCAGTTGGGGGTCGCGCGCGAACGGCCACTTGCGGTTCACCTCGTCGACCAACTGCTCGACCTTGCGCACTGTGGCCTCCACCTCGCTGCGCAGCGGAGCGAGATCGTTTGTCGCCGCGCGCGCGTTGCTCACCGCGCCCTGGGCTTCCGCGAGTACGGCATCGACCTTCTTCAGGCTCGCCCGCGCGTCTGCCAGCATGCCGTTGAGTTGCACCACCGTCGCTCGGCTTTCGCGCACAAGGCCATCGGTGCCGAGCAACTGTGCATCGGCCCTGGCGGCGATTCCGTTCAGGCGGGCGAGCAGGTCGTTGGTGCGCTTCAGCGCGGCGCCCAGGGCGCGGGCCTCATCGTCACTCCCCAGCAGCACGCGCGCCGCGCCATGCGGCCCCTTGAGGCGCTCGCTCAATGTGTGCAGATTGTTCAGGCTGCCCGCCAATGCCGACTCCCGCGACGTCAACTGCGCGAGGTTCTGCATCATCTCGTGGGCCGACGACACGAGCCGGGGCAGCTCGGCTCCCGCATCGCCGATCAACACCCGTCGCTCTGCGTTCGCGGGCAGCGGTGGATCGGTGAGCACGCCGCTGTAGGCGCGCAGCGAGGCGCCTCCGACCAGGCTTCGGACCAATGTGAATACGCTGGATTGCCGCAACCAGTGCGCGTCCGCGCGTGGCACGTCGACGATGATGCGTGCGTTGCCGTCCTGGCCCAGTTCGATCCGGCGCACACGCCCGACCGGAAAGCCGGAGAACGTGAGATCCATGCCGACGCGCACACCTTCGGAGTCCTCGGCGATTAGCACCAACCGCTGCGTCGGCTCGAAGGCACCGCGCGCGTACATCAGGTACACCGCCATTCCACCGACAAGCACCACGAACAGCAACAACAGCAGCGCGGCCTTGAATTCGAGATGACGGGCCGGGGAGGCCGCGACGATGGCCGCTTCGTCGTCCTGCGTCATCAGTAGTAGTTGCCGACCAGCGAGGCGGCCTCGATCAGGAGGATGACGACGAACATGCGTACAAGCCCGCGCAATTCGGCACTTGTGCGGTGGCCGCCGACGGGGCCGTGGTCGAGCACGGCGGCCATAGGCATCAACGCGACCGCGATGGCGAGCAGCATGATTTTCATGCCGAAGATCGAAGACACCGCCGGGTTGAATACACGCCCCACGGTGTGCGTATAGGCGGCAAATCCCGAGGTTGTGAAGCCGTAGACGGAAAGATAGGCGATGACGAGTGCGACCACGCAGCTCACTGCGGCCAGCAGCAGTGCGCAGAAGACCCCGGCGGTCACACGCGGCAGCACTTCATTACACAGCAGACGCTCGTCGTCACCTCGGCCGTCGTGCAGCAGTGCACCCACCTCCACCGCATAGGGGATCGTGCATCGCAAGGCCGTGAACAGCGCCGCGGTGATGGGAATCAGCTCCAGCACAAGCACCCGCACGACCATCTCGAGCGCATATTGCGACAGTCCATAGCTGAGGGCCGTGACGAGCACGATGCGGATCAGGATCGTGCTGATGAGCGCACTGAGCACGCCGAACCATAGCAGCGAAGGCGCGGTGCCGAGGTAGATGTGGCGCGCCAGTGCGCGCTGGTTCGCCACGCCATACGTCGAAGGGGACAGCGCGAGCACCAGCAACAGTGCTCCCAGGTGGATCACGCGCCACCAGCCTGCAAGCCATTGCCGGATGCCGCGTGTCAGCACGCGAAAAGACGCATCGGGGTTCGGGGCAGCGGGGGTCACAGGCATCATGTTATGGCAATGCCGAAGAGGTCCATTCGACGGACGCAGGCATCTTGGCCCGGTGCGGGTTGCGCACGCTGTGAACACCGGGATCCAGATCGCACCTCTTGCAAATACTGCGCACTTGCCACTAGGGTAGACAGGACGATCTCTTTCAGTGCGCCAAAGGCGGTGTAACGGGCAACGAACGCCAGAAGTTCGTTTCCACCGCAGTGGGCGATCAGAACTACAGCCTTGGGGCCGGAAATGACGAGCGGTATGGGTCGCTGGAGGTCGGCGGCGGTCGCGGTCGTGCCTGCCATCGCCTTTTCGATGGCCGCAGCGGCAATCGGTGTCGAAGAATCGACCGCCCATCCCTACCCAGTCCGGCAGCCTGCGGAGTCGAGCCCTGCTGATGGCCGATGCGATGCCGCCACGCTTTTGCGCTCGCGTGAATCGACTGCGGATCCCGGCGCGGAGGCGGCGAAGGCCCGTCTCGTTGGCGACAACTCCACACAGGACGAATGGCTCCGGGTCGAGCTCGAGGCACGGCCGGGATTGCTCATCGAGACCGCGCAGCAGATTGCCGAGTTGCGTCAGCGTGAGCTGCAGGAGCGCTGGCTCTGGTTCGTGCTCGCCGCGGTCGGGCTGGCGCTGGCGGGCAGCGCGCTGTTGCTGATCCGGCTGCGTCGATCTCAGCAGGCGATCCGTCAACTCAATGCCGAACTCGCGCAGCGCGTCGAGGCGGCGACTTCCGAACTGCGTCAACAGGCGAGCTATCTTCGGGCACTCGTGGATACGCTGCCTCTGATGGTGTGGCTGAAGGACACCGATGGACGCTATCTGGTCGTGAACCAGTCGATCGCCGAGGCCTGCGGCAGGCCGGTGACCGAGATGGAAGGGCGCATCGACCCGAGTTCGTGGCCGCTCGGGATGTCCGAGATGCTGCAAGCCGAGGACGATACGGTCCTGCACATGCGCGAGCGTACGGTGACGGAGACGCGGCTGCCCACTGGCGCGTGGGTGGAGGTATACAAGGCCCCGGTGCTGGATCATGAGCACAACCGGGTGATCGGCCTGGTCGGCGCAGCCCACGACATCAGCGCACGCAAGGCCGCCGAACAGGCGCGCGAGCAGGCGCTTGCCGAAGCGAGGCGGCTTGCGCAGCAGCGCAGCGACTTCCTGGCGCAGATGAGCCACGAACTGCGAACGCCGCTGAACGGCATCCTGGGCTTCGCGCAGATCCTTCGGCGCGACAAGCCGCTGACGGAGCGTCAGCAGCGCGGGCTCGGGATCATCGAGCAGAGCGGACAACATCTCCTGGCTCTGATCAACGACATTCTCGACCTGGCGCGCATCGATGCCGCCAAGGTCGAACTCGAGCCCGCCGAGATGGATCTGCCCGGTTTTCTCACGGTGGTGTCCGACATCGTGCGCGTGAAGGCCGAGGAAAAGCATGTGCTGTTCACCCATCGCTTCGACAAGCGCCTGCCGGCGCTGGTAAAGGCCGACGAGAAGCGGGTGAGGCAGGTGCTGCTGAACTTGCTGTCCAACGCGATCAAGTTCACCGACCGTGGTGAGGTGAGCCTGAACGTCGAACTGCTGCGCGAGGACGAGCGCGGCGCGCGTCTGCGGTTCGAGGTGCTCGACACGGGCATCGGCATGAACGACGAGCAACTGGGCCGGCTGTTCCAGCCTTTTGAGCAGGTTGCTCACGGCCAGCGGCGCGAAGGAGGGACAGGGCTTGGGCTTGCCATCAGCCGGCGGCTGGTGCGGCTGATGGGTGGCGACATCGAAGTCGTCAGCAAGCCCGGTGAGGGCAGCCGCTTCTGGTTCGATATCGAATTGCCGAAGGGGCGGGCATTGGCGGCGGCGCACCGGCAGGTCGGCATGCCGGTCGCGTACGAGGGCCGTCGGCGAAAGGTGCTCGTGGTTGACGACGTGGCGCAGAACCGGGCGATGCTGGCTGATGGTCTGGCCGTGCTCGGCTTCGAAGTCCATCAAGCCCGAAACGGGGCCGAAGGAGTCGAGAAGGCGCTTGCCTTGCGACCGGACTTGATGATCGTGGACGTCGTGATGCCCGTGATGGACGGGCTCGAGGCGACGCGCCGGATCCGTAGGATTCCCGTACTGCAGTCGCTGCCCATCGTCGCGACCTCGGGGAACAATGGGCAGCAGGTGGAAGCCCAGAGCCGCGCGGCCGGTGCAGACGCCTTCATTCCAAAGCCGATCGAGCAGGCCACGCTGGTTGCAACGGTCGGCCGCCTGCTGGATCTGAATTGGGTGGTGGAGGAGCCCGCCGAGGCCCACGAGGACGCGGCGAAGTGGGACGAAGCCGACTTTCCCGTGCCGCCACAGGAGCAGACCGAGGCGCTGTACCGGATGGCGCGAATGGGCTATATGCGACGCGTGCGGGACCAAGCGGAACGACTCGCACAACTCGACCCCCGGTACACAGGGTTGAGCCGCCGCCTGATCGCCCTGGCGGAGGCCTGCGAGTCCAAGGCATTGGTCCGCCTGATCGAGCGCCTGAGGGTGCCTGCGGGGGAAGCGGACGCGCGCTGAATCGGCGCTGAACACGCTTGCAGCCCCGTCCTTCAAGTTCAGGACGAGGAAACGCTGGCCGTTCCTTCCTCGATCGTTTCGCTTCTGAGCCGTCGAACCGAGCCAGCGACTGTGCGCGTGCAGTTGCCGGCCCGGCTCTGCTTCTCATCTTTTCGAGGGTGCCGAGCAGTATGACGCATCAGGACATAAGTTCCTGAGCATTCCGCGATTTCAATCAGAACTGATTTAGTAAACCATTGCGAGGTGCTGTGTTGCATTCTGAGGCGACTCAGCGAAGCCGCTTGGAAGCGAAGTTGAAGAGGAGCAGCGTGACCGGAAATCTGACGTGGCTCGGCGGCGGTGAACGCCTCGTCTTGCCCAGAGGTGCTGCCCAGCCTGATCGGATCCCACAGAAGCATCGGATCCGGTGATGGCGTTGGGCACTGAAGCTGGCGCTGGTTGCAGTCGGAGCGCTTTCAGCGGCGTCCCCGCCGCTTTCAGCGGGCCTGACTCTCTGGCGAGATGGACTGTAGTAGGACCCAAATGATCATGACCGTCGAACCCCTGAAGATCGACCCTTCTGACGAGAGCTGCGTGGCCTTCTGGGCGCTCGTGCTCGATGTGCCGCCACAGCAGCTGCACGAGGCCGTGTCTGCCGTGGGCACGGGCGTGCATGAAGTGACCCTTTGGCTCGAGCGCATGCGCCCGCAGGAGGACGAGTCCGATTTCATGCCGCCGCGCGAGCATCACTGACGCCGGGTTTCCCGGCTGGCCGCTGGCGCTACACCGCGATAAGCCGGGCGCGAAACGTGTACCCCACCTTCGGCTCCGAATGCAGAGGCACGGTCGCTGGAGTCACCTTCTCGATGCGTCGGCGCAGGCGGTAGATGGCTGCGTGCAGCAGGTTGTCGTCTTCTCCGTTCGGGTCGCGGCGCAGCCGTTCGCACAGCGTGGCGCGCGTCACCGTCTCGCCCGCTGCGCTGACGAAGCACTCCACGAGTGCAAGATCGTTGTCGCTCAGTTCGATGCGCGTGCCGTCCGGCGCCACCAGCTTCTGCGCCGCCCGGTCAAGTCGCCAGACGGATGCCTGCTCGCGCGAGCCCTGGATGCGCCTGTACACCGCCTCGATCGCCAGCGCCACCTGTTCCATGCGCACCGGCTTCATCACGTACATGTCGGCCCCGGCGCGAAGCACCTGCTCGAACACGTCCGACCCCACGCGGCCGGAGACGACCACGACGCCGGCCGGCCCCTTTCGCCGGATCAGCCGCACGAGATCGATGCCGTCGACGCCCGGCAGCATCAGATCGACCACGTAGAACTCGTACTCGTAGTTTCCGGCGGCGGTCAGAAACTCGTCGCTGTCGGCGAAGCGGCGCACGCGGACGCCGCGCTCTTCGAGATAGCGGGTGAGGTACTCGCTGTATTCAGGGTCGTCGTCAATGAGTGCGATGGAAGCAGGCAACATCTGAACGCTCACTTGTGCACTAGATGATCCAGGCGGGATTGTCGACGGCGACTCAAGTGCCGACTGCATGGGCAGGTTTGTCATCCGCCCACTCCCTGCGGAATCGAGATCCTGAAGATGCTACCTCGGGGTACGTTGGCCTCGACATCGACATTGCCGTGATGCATTTGCACCACCTTGCCCACGATGTAAAGACCGAGGCCCGCACCGGAGCGTTCGCGGCCGCTGCGGCCGCGGGTGCCCTTCTCGAACAGCACGGGCATGAGGTCCGCCTGGATGCCCTGGCCTTCGTCGGCAACCTCGAAGACGATCGCCAGGGGCTCATCAGAGTCGAAGATGCGCAACTCGACCGTCGAGTCCGGCGGAGAGTACGCCAGTGCATTGAGCAGCAGGTTGCAAAGCGCCAGGCGCATGAGCACCGGTTGGAGTCGCACTGTGCGAGCCGCGGTGGTCGAACGCACCCGCACGCGCGAGCGGTCCTGTGGCGAGACATCGTGCACCACCAGCTGCACCAGCGTCTCCAGATCGGTGTCGACCGCATCCTGCTCGCCGCGCATGGCGAGCATCGTCGCGGCAGTCAGGGCGTTGTTGAGCGTGCCGATGACGTGATCGAGCACATGCTGTGCACGTACCAGCGGCGTGCGGACCCGCTCATCCGCCTCAGTCGAGCCGGACACGGCAGCACACGCTGTCTGCAGCGCTGCCGACGCGTTGTTGAGCGGTTGCCTGACTTCATGTGCCAGGAGCCCCAGCATCTCCTCGCGCTCCTGGAGCAGGCGCCTCAGCTCGGCGGACTCGCCTTCCACCTGCTGCCGCTTGGCGCGCTCGTAGGCGAGTTGCTCCAGTTCACGATTCTTCTGCGCCAACTCGCGCTGCAACCGGTAGAGCGCGACGTGCGTGTGGATACGCGCCACCACCTCTGCACGGTCCACAGGTTTCGTGACGTAGTCCACGCCGCCAGCCTCGAAGCCCGCGAGCTTGTCCGCGGTGTCGGTGAGCGCGGTCATGAACACGACGGGAATGCTCTTTGTCTCGGCATCGGCCTTCAGGCGCCGGCAGGTCTCGAAGCCGTCGATACCCGGCATCTGAACATCGAGCAGGATGAGGTCGGGCTGCACGAGGGTGGCGCGCTGAAGCCCTTCCTCGCCGCTAAGGGCCACAGCCACTTCGTAACCCTCGCGTTCGAGGCAGTCCATCAAGGTCCGGACGTGGGCCGGCTGATCGTCGATGGCGAGGATGGTCCCCGACAGGGACTGCAGGGGAGCGTCGGAATGCATCGGTCAGCCTCCTTGTGCCGCGCTGCCGATGGTGCGCGGTCGATCTGCCAATTCTGCCGTCCCGGTTGTCGGCGCGGACAGCTGCACAGGCTACTCGACGGCTTGGAGACCGCTTCTGTAAAGATCGGCCTTTCTCGTATAAACCTCTGCCGCTTGTTGCAGCCGCGCGACGTCTTCGTCCGTCAGCTCGCGAACCACCTTCGCGGGCACTCCAAGAATAAGCGACCGGTCAGGAAAGGCTTTTCCTTCAGTGACGATTGCCCCGGCCCCGATCAGGCAGTGCCGACCGATGGTCGCGCCGTTCAGCACCACGGCCTGAATGCCGATCAGCGAGCCCGGGCCGATCGTGCAGCCGTGCAGCATGGCCTGATGGCCGACGGTGACGTCCTCGCCGATCGTCAAGGGAAAGCCGGGGTCCGCATGGAGCACGGCGCCTTCCTGCACGTTGGTGCGGTCGCCAATGCGGATCGGCTCGTTGTCGGCGCGAACCACGGCGCCCGGCCACACACTGGTCTGCTCACCCAGACTTACCTTGCCGATCAGCGTCGCTTCGCGCGCCACAAAGGCCGAGGGCGCGATCCGAGGGACATCATCGTTCAGGCGGTAGATGGTCAAGGCGTTCCTTTCAGGCCCGGCACCAGGTCGGACAAGCGGTCCATCCATTCCTTGACCACATGTTCAGGATAACCGCGCGAGAAATGGGCGGGCCACGGGTAGGCAGCTCGCCCGGTGCCGTCTCTCAGCTTGACGTGGGACGCCTCGCAAAGCACCCGCGCGGGAGAGCCCCACACCACGGTATGCGGCGGCACATCCTTGCCGACACAGCTGTGGGCCGACACCAGGGAATGCTCGCCCACCTTCACTCCGGGCAGTATGACCGACATTGTCGCGATGGCAGCGAAGTCCTCGACCTCGGGCCCCAGCTGCACGTCGCTGGGCGGATGGGGATCATTCGTGAGCACGACGTACGGAAAGAGCCAGACGAAGTTGCCGATCCGGCTGTCCTGCCCGACATGCACGTTGCTGTGCATGCGTGCGTAGCGCCCGATCGAGCAGGTGCCTTGAATGTCCGACAGCGTGCCGATTTGCAGGCCCTCGCCGGCGACGGTCAGTTCGCGCACGGTGACGCGATGGCCGGTGAGCAGCCCGGGGCCGAAGGTTGATCCTTCATAGAAGCAGCTGTACGAGCGTATGTGGGACTCCTGCCCCAGTACCAGTGGCCGGCCTTTCGCCCGAGGTGCGGGATGTCCGATTTCGCAGTGGCTCTCGATCACCGTGCCGTCGCCGATCTCGACGTTGGCATGCACGATGGTGAAGGCGCCGATCGAGACAGATGCACCGAGGCGGGCTTCCGGCGAGACGAGCGCAGTGGGATGAATTCTTCTCGAGCTCGTGTTCGCCATCGGCAGACCTCCCGGTGCATCGGAACATCAACGCAGCGAAGCAATGGATGAGCCTGTCACAACGCACCGTAGGGGCAAGTGGCTGCACTTGCCCAATACACACCCTCTGAGTTGGATGGTGCCGAAGGCCGGACTCGAACCGGCACGCCTTGCGGCGGGGGATTTTGAGTCCCCTGCGTCTACCGATTTCGCCACTTCGGCATGGGTGCGGCGGGAGCTGCTGCGTGAGCGGCGCATTATGGCACGAGGGCGAAAGCGCGAGGATGGAGGCGCTGCCACAATGAGGGTTGGAGAGTGATCGAATGCCCCCATACAAAACCATCGAAGACACTATCGGCGGCACGCCGCTGGTCCGACTGCAACGCCTGCCCGGCCCTGAGAACGATCGGCGCGGAAACGTGATTCTCGCCAAGCTGGAGGGGAACAATCCCGCCGGTTCGGTCAAGGACCGGCCGGCCATCAACATGATCCGGCGCGCAGAAGAGCGCGGAGAGATCAAGCCCGGCGACACGCTGATCGAGGCCACCTCCGGCAATACCGGCATTGCGCTGGCCATGGCCGCAACCATCCGCGGTTACCGGATGCTGTTGATCATGCCGGAAGATCTTTCCGTGGAACGGGCGCAGACGATGAAGGCGTTCGGCGCCGAGCTGATCCTCACCCCGCGCTCAGGCGGCATGGAGTACGCCCGCGACCTCGCCGAGCAGATGCAGCGCGACGGCAAAGGGCGCGTGCTCGATCAGTTCGCCAATCCAGACAACCCGCGAGTTCACTACGAGACCACCGGCCCCGAGCTGTGGGCCGACACCGAAGGCCGCATCACCCACTTCGTGAGCTCGATGGGCACGACCGGAACCATCACCGGCGTCTCGCGATTCCTTCGCGACAAGAACGGTGCGGTGCGAATCATCGGCGCGCAGCCGTCCGAAGGCTCGCGCATCCCGGGCATCCGAAAGTGGCCGGAGGAATACCTGCCCAAGATCTACGATCCGAAGGCCGTGGATGAACTGGTGCTGGTGGACCAGTCGCAGGCCGAGGAGACGGCGCGCAGGATGTCCCGACATGAAGGCATATTCGCCGGTATCTCGTCCGGTGGCGCGTGCTGGGTCGCACTCCAGGTTGCACAACAAGTGGAGAACGCCACCATCGTGTTCATCGTCTGCGACCGGGGCGACCGTTATCTTTCCACCGGCGTTTTTCCCGCCTGACCGACCATGGGCTACAGCTTCCGCTATTGCCCCCAATGCGCGGTGGCGCTGGAGTCGCGCACGGAGCAGGAAGACGGCGGAGCGAAGACACGGCTGCGCTGCCCAGCCTGCGACTTCACGCACTGGAACAACCCGGTGCCTGTATTGGCGGCCATCGTCGAATGCGCCGATCGCAACGCAGCCGTGCTGCTCGCCCGCAACGCCGCGTGGCCGAACAAGAACGCCTTCGGCCTCATCACCGGATTCATGGAGGCGGGCGAGAGCCCCGAGGAAGGCATTCGACGCGAGGTGGCAGAAGAGACGTCGCTGAAGGTCGACTCGCTGTCACTCGTCGGGGTGTATGAGTTCCAGCGCATGAACCAGGTGATCATCGCCTACCACGCCGTTGCCCGAGGGGAGATCCGGCTGTCTCCGGAACTTGTCGAATACAAGCTCCTCGCGCCCGGCGAGGTCATGTGCTGGCCGGCCGGCACCGGCTATGCGCTCGCCGAGTGGCTGCGCTCGCGCGGACATGAGCCGCGCTTCATGGAATGGCCGCGCTCCTAGCCTGATGCGGTGTTCGAAGGACAGATTGACGATGCAAGCCCACAAGGAACTCGACACCCGCGGCCTCAATTGTCCGCTGCCGATACTCAAGGCCAAGAAGGCCCTCGCTGACATGCACAGCGGTGATATCCTCAAGGTCGTCGCGACCGATCCGGGGTCGGTGCGCGATTTTCAGGCCTTCGCGAAGCAGACTGGCAACGAACTCGTCGAGCAGACGTCGTCGGCGGACGAGTTCATCCACTACTTGCGAAGGCGCTGAAGGCTCTCAAAGCCTCAACTCCTTCAGGTACTCCCGGAACCCCGGCCCCAGAACCTCGTGCTCCAGGGCCAGTTCCACGTTGGCCTGAAGGAAGCCTTCCTTGCTGCCGCAGTCGTAACGCTTGCCTTCATAGCGGTAGGCGAACACCTTCTCGCGCCGCAGCAGTCCGGCGATGCCGTCCGTCAACTGGATCTCGCCACCGACGCCCCGCGGCTGGTTCGCGATTTCGCGGAATACGCCGGGCGTAAGGACGTATCGGCCCGCGACCCCGAGGCGCGAGGGCGCCATTTCGGGCCTGGGCTTTTCGACGATGCGGTTCACGTCGATCAAGCGGTCGTTCACCGCCACGCCGTCGACGATCCCGTATCGCGTCGTGTGCTCGGGCGGCACTTCCTGCACCGCGATGATCGAGGCATGCCAGTCCGCGAACTGATCGACCATCTGCTTGAGTACTGGGGGATTGCCGACCATCAGGTCGTCGGCTAGCAATACGGCAAACGGGTGCTGGCCGATCAGCCGCTGCGCGCAAAGAACCGCATGGCCGAGGCCGAGTGCTTGCGCCTGCCGCACGTAGATGCACTCCATGTCGTCCGGCTTCACCGAGCGGACGACTTCAAGCAGGTCTTGCTTGCCCGCTTGCTCAAGCGCGACCTCGAGCTCGAAGGTCATGTCGAAATGATCCTCGATCGGGCGCTTGTGGCGTCCGGTCACGAAGATCATCTCCCGCACCCCGGCCTCGTAAGCTTCCTCAACCGCATACTGGATCAACGGCTTGTCCACCACGGGCAGCATTTCCTTCGGCTGCGCCTTCGTCGCCGGGAGGAATCGGGTGCCGAGACCGGCAACCGGGAAGATGGCCTTCTGGACTAACATTTATTTACGATCCTTCCGATAGCTTTCGACAAAGCAAATTGTCGTCGGGCTTCCCCGATCTCACGCCTGCAAGAGGTGCACTCCTTGCGCGAAGGCAGGTGACGCACATCGCCGCATCACGCGTGAACTCATTGTGGCACTGCCAGCGAAGCCAGATCCGTGTCAGCTGCGCCAAGCCGCGACGGCTCTGGAGCTGGAAGCCCAGGCTCCTGGGCCACTTGAACGGCACGGCGATCGCACGATTGTCTTATGCAGAGGGCGCGGCCAGCCGGCGGACCTGATCCTGCAGCCTGCCAAGCGTTTGCGTAAAGTCTGCGAGTCGCTGCTTCTCCTGATCGACCACGGCCTGCGGGGCGCGGGCGACGAAGCTCTCGTTGCCCAGCTTCGCGTTGGCCTTGGCAATCTCTGCTTCGATTCGCGCAATCTCCTTGGCCAGCCGCTGGCTCTCGGCCGCGACGTCGATCTCCACATGCAGCGCGAGGTGGGTATGGCCCTGCACAGCCACGGGCGACAGTCGGGTCGCTTCGGCGAAAGCGGCGTCGTTGTGCGCAAGCTGAACGTCGCTCAAGCGTGCCAGGGCTTTGATGAACGGCGTCGCCGCCTGGATGAAGTCGGCATCGCCGATCGTTACCAGGGGCACCTTCTCGGCTGGGGAGAGGGCCATCTCACCTCGCAGGCTCCGCGTGGCAAGCACGATACCCTTCAGCTTCTCCATCCAGGCGTCGGACGCCGCGTCGATGCGTGCGATATCTGCGTTGGGATAGGGGGCAATCGCGATCGTCTCCATGACCTTGCGGCCCGCGACAGGGGCGACGCGGTCCCACAGCTCCGCGGTGATGAACGGCGTGACCGGATGCAGCAGGCGCAGCACCTGTTCCAATGTGCGGATCAAGGTCCTCCGCGTCGCGCGTTGCCGGGATTCATCGCCGATGGCGAGTTGCACCTTGGCGATTTCGAGGTACCAGTCGCAGTACTCGTCCCATACGAACGAGTAGATGGCGTTGGCGACGTTGTCGAGCCGGTAGTCCGCAAAGCCCTGATGCACGGCCTGTGTCACGCGCTGGAACTCGTTGCTGATCCACTTGTCGGCCGCGGAGAACGTCATGTAGCCGTGGAAAGGCGCGCCCGGCTCGCACTCCGACTTGCTGTGCTCCTTGAGGCCGCAATCGAAGCCTTCGCAATTCATCAACACGAAGCGTGTCGCGTTCCAGAGCTTGTTGCAGAAGTTGCGGTAGCCCTCGCAGCGCTTGGTGTCGAAGTTGATGTTCCGGCCCAGGCTCGCATAGCTGGCCATCGTGAAGCGCAGCGCATCCGCGCCGTACGCCGGCATCCCTTGCGGGAACTCCTTCTTCACACGCGCCGCCACTTTCGGCGCTGTCTCGGGCTTGCGCAGCCCGATGGTGGACTTCTTCACGAGCGTATCGAGGTTGCATCCTTCGACAAGGTCGACCGGGTCGATCACGTTGCCCTCGGACTTGCTCATCTTCTTGCCTTCGCTGTCGCGCACCATCCCGTGGATGTAGACGTCGCGGAAGGGCACCTTCCCCGTGAAGTGCAGCGTCATCATGATCATCCGGGCGACCCAGAAGAAGATGATTTCGTAGCCGGTCACCAGCACCGTCGAAGGCAGGAAAAGATCGAGCTCCCTCGTCTCGGCCGGCCAGCCCAGCGTCGAGAAGGGCACGAGGGCGGACGAGTACCAGGTGTCGAGCACGTCTTCGTCGCGATGGAGCGGGCCTTCATAGCCGGCCAGCTTTGCCTTGTGCCGCGCCTCGTCCTCGTTGCGGCCGACATGCACACTGCCGTCCTCGCCGTACCACGCCGGGATCTGGTGGCCCCACCAGAGCTGGCGCGAGATGCACCAGTCCTGGATGTTGTTCATCCATTGGTTGTAGGTGTTGACCCACTGCTCCGGCACGAAACGCACCCGGCCGTCCTGCACGGCCTCGATCGCCTCTTCCGCGATGGATTTGCCGTTGCGCCCCGGCTTGTCCATTGCGACGAACCACTGATCGGTGAGCATGGGCTCGATGATCTGCCCGGTGCGCGCGCAGCGCGGCACCATCAAGCGGTGCTTGTGCGTCTCGACCAGCAGGCCCTGCGCGTCGAGGTCCTCGACCACCTTCTTGCGGGCAACGAATCGATCGAGCCCCCGATACGCCTCGGGCACGCTGTCGTTGGTCTTCGCGTCGAGCGTGAAGATCGTGATCATCGGCAGCTTGTGCCGCTGGCCGACCGTGTAGTCGTTCGTGTCGTGAGCGGGCGTCACCTTGACGACGCCAGTGCCGAACTCGCGATCCACGTAATCGTCGGTGATGACGGGGATGGTGCGGTCGGTGAGCGGCAGCCTCACGCGCTTGCCGTGGAACGTGGCGTAGCGCTCATCGTCGGGGTGGACCATGACGGCGGTGTCGCCGAGCATCGTTTCGGGTCGGGTGGTCGCCACGACGAGGGAGCCCGAGCCATCTTCCAGCGGATAGCGGATGTGCCAGAGAGAGCCATCCTCCTCCTCGCTTTCAACCTCCAGGTCGGACACCGCAGACTTCAGGACCGGATCCCAACTGACCAGCCGCTTGCCGCGGTAGATCAGGCCTTCCTCGTAAAGGCGAACGAACGTATCGGTGACGATGGCGGACAGCTGCTCGTCCATCGTGAAGTATTCGTGGGGCCAGCTGACGCTCGCGCCCAGGCGGCGCATCTGCTGCGTGATCGTCGAGCCGGACTGCTGCTTCCACTCCCACACGCGCGCGACGAAATTCTCGCGGCCGAGCTGGTGCCGGTTCAGCCCCTGCTGCTCCAGCTGCCGCTCGACGACGATCTGGGTCGCGATGCCCGCATGGTCGGTGCCGGGCACCCAGAGGCTGTTGAACCCCTTCATGCGGTGATAGCGCGTGAGCGCATCCATGATCGTCTGGTTGAACGCATGCCCCATATGCAGCGTGCCGGTCACGTTGGGTGGTGGCAGCTGGATGGCGAACGAGGCCTTGTTCTCGTCCAGCGAGGGCTCGTAGACGCCGCTTTTCTCCCATTGCTCGGTCCAGCGGGCCTCGATGGCGGCGGGTTCGAAGGATTTGGCGAGATCGGTCATTGCAGTGGCCCTGGTCGGGGTGTACGCGCTCGTATCGCGGCAAACGCGACAAAGGCGGACGAAGCTTGTGGGAGGTATTGCGAGAGGCAAATCGGAGATTTTATGGGTGGCGCTGCGCGGCTACCGCACCGTCACGCGGCGCACGAAAGCCTCGAACAAGTCAATGCCGTCCCAGCGCGGCTCGAAGTCCAGCGCGCTCCCGACCGGCACCAGGCGGTCGATCCCGGCGGGCCTCGTTCTCAGCAGAAACTGCTTCAGGTCCGAGGGCGCGAAGCCGTGGTGGGCGACGGTCTGCACCTTGCGGGGAAGCAGGGGCGGGAGTTCGTCGAGCCCGCCGATACGTGTCTCGTGGAAGAGGCCGGCGCCGCAATGCAGGTCGTCTCTCAATGTCGGGCGCTCCAGCCAGACACGGGTCACGGTCGGGTGAACATCGGCGATGCGGGCGCCGACGCCTTCAATTGCCAGCGCGTCCGCCGTGACGACCTTGTTGACGATATCTGCAGGGCCCAGATCGATCGACCGCTCCAGCAGCGCGCGCGAAAGCGCAGGCCAGAAACGGTCCTGTGCCGCGCCC
>DASTGE010000713.1:0-10690 GCA_035719405.1 Burkholderiaceae bacterium | reverse complement strand
CGATGTCTCCGCAGGAGTTTGTGAAGGCAGTATCTGCCGGGCGCTGACGATGGCCTGACGCGATCCCCGCCCTGAAAGACCCGCGTCGCGTTCCCTTTGATCCGAGACAAGCTGCGGTCAAGATGTAACTGGATTTAAGGGGTTGCGGAACCGGCCAATTCTTGGTTGACCGGGAGAACCCTGATCCCTATCCTCTCGCCCCGTGTCAGATCGAAACGGCCGCACCTTCGCGGGTTTTCCTCGTCGTCTTAAGCGCCTTTCCTGTCGCCTCGCGACCATCGCGGCGGCCGCCCTGCTCTGCGTGCCGCTGGCCAGCGTTGCCGAGCCGGCGCCCGAGTCCGAGCCCGCCGCTGCCTCGCAGCCTGCTCCTTCAGACCGCATCAGCCGATTTCTCAACGAGCACGGAATCCTGGATGCGGCCGGCATCGCCAGCCTGAAGGACTCTGCACTGGTGCAACAGGTGCGCGACAAGGCCACGACTCTGGTCATGTCGGCGATGAACTTTCTCGGCGTGCCTTATCGCAGGGGCGGCGAGACAGAAGCGGGATTCGACTGCAGCGGATTCACACGTCATGTCTTCGAAAACAGCCTCGGCCTCGTCCTGCCCCGGCGCGCCGAGGATCAGGCGCGGGCGCCGGGCCTGTTCGCGGTAAAGCGCGACGATCTCAGGCCGGGCGACCTCGTCTTCTTCAACACCTTGCGACGCACCTTCTCCCACGTGGGTATCTACGTTGGTGAAGGGAAGTTCATTCATGCGCCCCGTCCTGGCGGCGAGGTACGCGTCGAAGACATGAGCGAGTCGTACTGGGCACGCCGGTTCACCGGTGCAAGGCGAACGCCGACACTGGCCCAGGAAGCGCCGACCGGGCTTCCTGCTGCGACCCAAGCCGCAGCACAGGCAGCAGCACAAGCCGCAGCGGACGCCCTGAGCGGAACCGGCGCTGCCATCACCGCGCAGGCTCACCCTCTGCACTAAGGGCTTTACGATCGGCGGCAAAATTGCCGCCATGACCGACCGCGACCGCGTCATCCCTTTGGCTGATGCACGTTCCCGCTCCTCGGTGCCGCTCGTCCCCCAGAGTTTGCAGCCGCCCACCGGACGCCTCGCCGACCAGCTTGGCAGGCCCCTGCGCGACCTTCGCATCTCGGTCACCGACCGCTGCAACTTCCGTTGCGGATACTGTATGCCGAAGGACATGTTCGACAGGAATTACCGCTTCCTGCCGCATGCCCAGTTGCTGACCTTCGAGGAAATCACCCGCCTTGCATCGGTGTTCGTGGAGCACGGTGTGCACAAGCTTCGGCTGACCGGCGGCGAACCGCTGCTGCGCAAGAACCTCGAAATACTCGTCGCAATGCTGGCAGGTCTGCGAACCGTGGACGGCCAGTCGCTCGACATCACCCTCACGACCAACGGATCGCTGCTGGTCCGTAAGGCCGAGGCGCTGAAGGCGGCGGGGCTGCAACGCATCACCGTCAGCCTGGACGCACTCGACGACACCGTATTCCGGCGCATGAACGACGTGGACTTTCCGGTCGCCGACGTGGTGGCAGGCATCGACGCGGCCCGTGCTGTCGGCCTCGGTCCGATCAAAGTCAACATGGTGGTACAGAAGGGCGTCAACGATCACGAGATCGTCCCGATGGCGCGCTTCTTCCGTGAGCATTACGACGGCGAAGTCGTGCTGCGCTTCATCGAGTTCATGGACGTCGGGTCGAGCAACGGCTGGCGGATGGACCAGGTGGTTCCTTCGGCCCGGGTCCTCGAACGACTGAACGAGGTGTTCCCTCTCGAACCGCTCGAGCCCAGTCAAGCAGGCGAGACCGCCGAGCGCTGGCGTTATCGGGACGGGAGCGGCGAAATCGGCCTGATCTCCAGCGTCACGCAGGCCTTCTGCCGGGACTGCAACCGCGCTCGCCTTTCCACTGAAGGCCAGCTTTACTTGTGCCTGTTCGCCACGCGGGGCCACGACTTGCGCGCGTTGCTGCGCGGCGGCTGCACCGATGCCGAAATCAGTGGCGCCATCGGCCGCATCTGGAACGAGCGTCAGGACCGTTACTCGGAACTGCGCGCTTCGCTGCCGCCCGATGCCTTGGGCGCAGAGCGGCGCGTCGAGATGCACTACATCGGTGGCTGAGGCCGGTCCACCGCCGCGATCGGACATCACCGGCCTGGTCCTCGCCGGTGGACGCGGATCCAGGATGGGCGGACTCGACAAAGGGCTGCAAGTGTGGCGTGGCAAACCTCTCGTGCTGCATGCCCTGCAGCGGCTTGCGCCGCAGGTCGGCTCGATCATGGTCAACGCGAACCGTCACCTTGACACGTATCGGACCTTCGGCACGCCTGTATGGCCCGACGAGATCAACGACTTCCCCGGTCCGCTCGCGGGATTGCTGGCGGGACTGTCGCACTGCGCCACCCCTTTCTTCGCGAGCGTGCCCTGCGATGCACCGCTCTTTCCGATGGACCTCGTGGCGCGGCTCGGGGCGGCGTTGCTCGGGGAAAACGCTGACATCGCCACACCCCGGGCGGCCGGCCGGCTTCAGCCTGTGTTCTGCCTCCTCAGGTCTGAACTGGCAGAAAGCCTGCGCGGCTTCCTTCAAGCCGGCGATCGCCGGGTCGAAGCCTGGATCTCGTCGCATCGTCGCATTGAAGTTCCTTTCGACGATGCCCTCGCTTTCAGCAACTTCAACACACTCGCGGAACTGAGGCGGCAGGATTGAACCTAGAAACGGCAGTTGACTGCTTCCCGCCGCTGGCAACCTCGCATGAACTCACGCGATTTCCCCCACGACCACTGTTCCCGCTTGGGTGAGAACGCTACGCACCCGAGCGGGCCGCCCTCGGGCGCGTTCAACTGCCGTTTCTAGGTTGAACTCGATCGCTGCAAGGGGCATTGAAAGCGCTCTTTTACAATTTCTGACTCGCTCCGCACACCTTCCCCGCGCATCACATAACTTTGCAATCGTCGATGCCTTGAGCGGTCGCACGGGGCGACACAATTCCATGCCTGCGCAACATCCCCTTACGATGGCTCACGCAGTTCAGCTGTGCCCGAACCGATCTTCGTCCTTCATTGCGCCCTCAACGCCTCCGTCAAAGTTCTGCGTCACCGCCTCAAAGCTTCTGGATGAAAAAGAAGACTCTATCCTTGTGGATTCTGGCGGCAGCCATTGCAGCCGGGACCGCAGGCGCTGCATGGCGGCTCTCGACAAAGGGCCTGCGCTCGATGCCCCCGGCCGTTTCCGCGGGGCCCACACCCCAGGCCGTAAGCTTGAGCATGGCGCAGAAGCGGGACGTTCCGGTGACGATCGAGGCCACGGGCACCGTTGTATCGCTGAACACGGTGGATGTGCGGCCCCAGGTATCGAGCACCATCCGTGAGGTCGCGATCAAGGAAGGCCAGTTCGTCAAGCGCGGTGACCTCCTGTTCAGCTTCGATGACCGTGCCGACCGCGCCAATCTCGAGAAAGCCCAGGCGCAGCTGCTCAGAGACAAAGCCTCTTTGGCAGACCTCGAACGCCAATGGTCGCGTGCCCAGGAATTGCGTGCGCAGAACTTCATTGCCCAGAGTGCGGCAGACACCGTGTTGTCGCAGCTCGAAGCCCAGCGCGCGTTGGTCGGCGCCGACGAAGCCGCAGTACACGCCAGCCAGGTGGCCCACAGCTACAACGCGATCCGCTCTCCGCTCGGAGGACGTGCCGGGGCGATCGCGGTCTACCCTGGCAGCCTCGTCGCCCCCACCGGACCCGCGCTGGTGACGATCAGTCAGATCGACCCGATCGGTGTGACCTTCGCCGTCCCCGAGGCGCAACTCGGCTCCCTGCTGGCCGGCGGCACGCGCGAGTCGGCACAGATACACGTCCAGCTGCCCGACGCCCCCCAGCAGCGCCAATCGCCCGAGGCTCTGGAGGGTGCGGTGAGCTTCGTCGACAACACGGTCGACAGCGCGACGGGCACCATCCGCGTCAAAGGCTCGCTTGCCAACCCGAAGCATCAGCTCTGGCCTGGCCAGTTCGTCACCGTTCGCATGACGTTGTACGTCATGAAGGACGCCATCGTCGTGCCGCAGGCCGCGATCATCCTGCGGGGCAACGAGCGCTCGGTGTATGTGGTCGATGCCGCCGGTCAGGCACAGCTCAAGCGCGTGCAGCAGCGCTATGCCGCAGGGGAGATCGCGGTGGTCGAAGGCCTGCAGCCCGGCGAGCGCGTCGTGCTCGAAGGCAAGCAGAACCTGCGGCCCGGGACCCCGGTCCGGGAGGCTCAAGCCGGCCCGGGCAAGGCAGCGTCGTCACCCGCGTCGGGTGGGGGAACGCGCGCGAATCCTGCCTGAAGTCCGCGGCACCCAAGAGATCCGTGATGAACAGCCATCTGGTCGAGATATTCATCCGCCGCCCGGTGATGACGGTGCTCATCAACCTCGCGATCGTGCTCGCGGGCATCGTCGCGCTCGGCAAGATCCCGGTGGCCGCGCTGCCCAGCTACAACACGCCCGTGGTCCAGGTGAGCGCGATCCTGCCGGGCGCGTCTCCGGAGACGATGGCCAGTTCGGTGGCCTTGCCGCTCGAGAAGCAGTTCTCGACGATTGCCGGCCTGAGTGTGATCAGCTCGGTCAACACGCTCGGACAGACGCAGGTGACGCTGGAGTTCGACCCTGCGCGCGACATCGATGCCGCGGCCGTCGACGTGCAGGCGGCACTGTTCCGCGCGCAGCGACTGCTGCCCGCGGAAATGACGACGCCTCCGTCGTACCGCAAGATCAACCCCGCCGATGCGCCGGTGCTGATCGTCGCGCTCACCTCCCCGTCGCTCAACCTGTACGAGCTCAATGACTTCGCGGAGAACCTCATCTCGCCGTCACTGTCGACCATCGACGGCGTCGCGCAAGTGTCGATCTTCGGACAGAAGCGCTACGCGGTCCGCATCCAGGTGCGCCCCGACCAGCTGGCCGAACGCAACCTGACACTCGACGAACTCAGGCAGGCGATTTCCGGCGCCAATGCCAACTCGCCCGTCGGCGGGATCGACGGCCCGCGACAAACGCTGACGGTGCAGGCCAACCGCCAGATGCTGAACGCCAAGGAGTTCAGCAAGGTGATCGTCGCCACGAGAAACGGCGCTCCCGTCCGCTTGAGCGAAGTTGCCGACGTACTTGACAGCGTCGAGACCATAAAGAACGCGGCCAGCTTCAACGGCGAAAGCTCCGTCCAGCTCGCGATCCAGCGGCAGCCCAACGCCAATACCGTGCAGGTAGTCGACCGTGTAAAGGCCACCATGCCGCGCTTCCAGGCTCAGCTGCCGGCTTCGGTGCAGATCCACCAGCTCAACGACCGCTCGGTGTCGGTACGCGACTCCCTGCACGACGTGAACTTCACGCTCGCGCTCACGGTCGTGCTCGTGGTGCTGGTGATTTTCCTGTTCCTGAGGCGGCTGCCTGCCACCGTCATTCCTGCCCTGTCGCTGCCGGTGTCGCTCATCGGCGCGTTGTCGCTGCTTTACGCGGGAGGCTACAGCCTCGACAACATCTCGCTGCTCGGCATCACCTTGGCGGTCGGGCTCGTGGTCGATGACGCCATCGTCATGCTCGAAAACATTGTGCGGCACGTCGAGGACGGCGTGCCGCCCTTTGCGGCCGCGATACGCGGCGCACGGGAAATGACCTTCACCATCCTGTCGATCTCGGTCTCGCTGGTGGCAGTGCTGATCCCGATCTTCTTCATGCCGGGCGTCATCGGACTGCTCTTCCATGAATTCGCGGTCGTGGTGGGCCTGTCGATCCTGGTGTCGGCACTGGTGTCGCTCACGCTGGTGCCCATGCTGTGCAGCCGCTTCCTCCGCCACCATCACCCCCAGGAGGAAAACGCGCTCGGCAGGACCTTCGAGCGGGGCTTCACTGCATTGCAGAACGCATATGCCATCACGCTGGACTGGGCGTTGGCGCATCGAGGGGTGGTGTTGGGTGTGGCGGTTTTGAGCTTCGTGCTCACCGGAGTGCTCTTCGCCGTCATCCCCAAGGGCTTCTTTCCCGAGGAGGACATCGGTCAGATCCAGGTGACGACCGAAGCGGCGGAAGACATCTCCTTCCCTGCGATGCAGGCCCTGCAGGCGCGCGTGGTGCAGGTGTTCCGTGACGACCCAGCCGTGTTCAGCGTGGCGTCCTTCCTCGGCGGCGGACCGTCTGCCTCGACTGCCAACACCGGCCGTTTGTTCGTGAACCTCAAGCCGCATCGCCAGCGCCCGCCGATGTCGCAGGTGCTGGAGAACCTGCGCCGCAAGCTGCGCGACGTTGCGGGCGTCGCGGTGTTCATGCGGCCCGTGCAGAACCTGCAGCTCGGTGGTCGCGTCAGCAAGAGCCGCTATCAGTTCATCCTGCAGAGCGTGAGCGCCGAGGCGCTCAACGAATGGGCCGGCAAGATGCAGGACAAGATGCGCGCGGAGGGCGCCATCTTCCGCGACGTCACCACCGATTCGCAATTGCGCGGTCTGCAGGCGACGCTCAACATCGACCGCGACAAGGCCAATCTCCTGGGCGTGCAGATGGCCGACCTGCGCAACGCGCTGTACAGCGCGTTCGGCGAGCGACAGGTATCGACCATCTACGCACCCAGCAACAGCTACCAGGTGATCATGGAAGCCACCGAGGCCGACCGGCGGTCGGAGGAGGCATTCAACAAGATCTACCTGCGCGGAAAGAACGGCGCGCTCGTGCCGCTGAATTCGTTCGCCACTGTGCAGCGCACGCTCGGGCCGACCTCCGTCAACCACCAGGGCCAGTTGCAGGCCATCACGATCTCGTTCAATCTCGCGCCGGACGTGGCGCTCGGTGCGGCGACGAGTCGCATCGACGCATTCAAGCGCGAGCTGAACCTGCCGCCGACGATCATCACCGCCTATGGCGGCGATGCGGCCGTGTTCCAGGATTCCCAGGGCGGACAGGCGGTGCTGCTGATCGTCGCCGTGCTCGTGATCTATCTGCTGCTGGGCGTGCTGTACGAGAGCTACATCCACCCCATCACGATTCTCGCGGGTCTGCCCTCGGCCGCCGTCGGTGCGCTTCTGACGCTGTGGCTCTTCAACACTGACCTCACGCTCATCGCGACCATCGGCATCCTGATGCTCATTGGCATTGTGAAGAAGAACGCGATCATGATGATCGACTTCGCCTTGGATGCGCAGCGCAACCAAGGGCTTGCGCCCGAGGAGGCCATCAGGCAGGCGTGCCTCCTGCGATTGCGTCCGATCATGATGACGACAATGGCGGCGCTGATGGGCGCATTGCCGATTGCGCTCGGACTTGGGGCGGGCGCGGAGCTGAGGCAACCATTGGGGTTGGCAGTGGTCGGCGGGCTGCTGCTATCGCAGGCGGTGACGCTTTACATCACGCCGGTGATCTATCTTGCTTTGGACAAATACAGCGGCAAGGGACCGATCGTGGATGTGGTGCCGGAGGCGAAGGCGATTGCGGCGGAGTGAGTCGATCTGCCATCGCAGGCAAGCCGCGACAACGAGCCGCCGCCAACAGCGCACCCGGTATTGTTCAGCTCCCTCCACCTTCGTTCAGTGCCAGCCAGCTGCCAGCACAACGGGACGAGTTTGCACAGCAATGCGAAATGCACGGACAACATTGCCGGGCTACTACTTCATCGCCGACCCCACCCCCCGATTCGCCAGCGAGTCCGCGCGCTCATTTCCCGGATCACCCGCATGCCCGCGCACCCAGCGCCAATCGATTTCATGCTTGCCCGCAAGCTCGTCCAATTCACGCCACAGTTCGACGTTCTTCACCGGCTGCTTGCTCGCGGTCGTCCAGCCACGACGCTTCCAATTGTGTATCCAGGTCGTGATGCCGTTGCGCACGTATTCGCTGTCGGTGTAGAGCGTCACGCGGCAGGGACGCTTGAGCGCTTCAAGCGCCTGGATCACCGCGGTGAGTTCCATGCGGTTGTTGGTGGTCAGCTTCTCACCGCCCCACAGTTCCCTTTCGTGCTCGCCGTAGCGCATCCAGACACCCCAGCCTCCGGGCCCGGGATTACCCTTGCAGGCGCCGTCGGTATAGACGACGACTCTCTTCGCGCTCTCGCTCTTCGTGTTGTCGCTCTCGCTCATGAGTCCAGTGTTTCTTCGATCCTGTGCCGACGCCGGTTTGCGACGACCGCGGGCGCCGCCTTTGCCTTCAATGCATCCTTGCGCTTCAATCCCACCAGCCGCATGCCGCGTACGCGCTTGACCGCGAGGAGAAAGTACACGGCGCCGAACACGGGCCACCATCGATCGCCCGTGGACTCGATCCAGCCGAAGCGATCGAGCCAACGCTGAGACCTCATCGCAGGCCGATAGCATCCGAAACGCCCGCCCTCGATCTCGAAGCTCAACAGCCGCAGCCAGTCTCGCATGCGCCAGTAGCCGATCATCTCCTCGGTCTTGGGCAGGAAGAGCGGCGCACGGCCGCCGAAGGCTTGCCTTACGCGGCCCAGCCGCTGCCGCAAGCCCCACAGGCTCGCAGGGTTGAATCCCAAAATGACGACACGCCCTTCGGGCATGAGCACGCGCTCGACTTCGCGCAGTGTCTCGTGCGGATCACCCGCCAGTTCAAGCGCGTGAGGCAGCACGACAAGATCAAGGCTCTGACTTGGGAACGGCAACGCATCAAACTGGCATTGCATCACGATCCGCTGCGGTACCGATGGCATTTCGATGTCGGGCGGCCCGGGAGGGGGGGCAATTAGCGGATGTTTCGAATCCTTACCATTGCCCGCGAGCCATCGGTGGGGCATCCGGTTGGCGCGCAGCGCGTCCAACTGGGGCAATCCGAGTTGCAGAGCGTGGAACCCGAACAGATCGGCCACGACCAGATCGAGCTCCTGCTGCTCCCAGGCGAGCATGTATCGGCCTGCCGGCGTCTGCAGCCAGGCCGCCAACTCGGTATAAACAGCGGAAGAATCAGCCACGCCGCCCGCCAAGGAAGGTTAACGCGAACATCGCGGGCAAAGCGGTTCCTATAATTCCGCGGTCATTCGTCATGATCAAGCTCGTCGCCCTGCCCGCCTTCGCGGACAACTACATCTGGATGCTCCACGACGGCGTCAATGCGCTTGTGGTCGATCCCGGCGATGCCGCGCCTGTGAAGTCCGCGTTGCAGCGCGACGGCCTGTCTCTGTGCGGCATTCTAGTGACCCACCATCACCAGGATCACGTGGGCGGCCTCGCCGGTCTGCAGGAGGTGCTGGAAGGCCCGATCTACGGCCCGGCGCACGAGACCATCCCCGCCACCGTCGTTCCGCTGGAAGAAGGCGACACTGCCGAGTTGCTGGGGCTGGAATTCGAAGTGATCGACGTCCCCGGTCATACCGCCGGGCATATCGCCTATTTCCACCGGGCGGATGGCGAAGATCCTGTTTTGTTTTGCGGCGACACACTGTTCTCCGCGGGTTGCGGCCGCCTGTTCGAAGGCACCCCGCAACAAATGCACGCCTCGCTCACGCGGCTGGCCTCGCTTCCCGGAGAAACGCGGGTCTGCTGCGCCCACGAATACACACTGGCCAACCTGCGTTTCGCCTCAGCAGTCGAGCCTGACAACGCAGCAGTTTCACGTCACGCCGCCTGGTGCGAAGCGCAGCGCACAGCCGGCAAGCCCACGCTGCCGTCGAGAATCGAGCGGGAGCGGCAGATCAATCCCTTCCTGCGCTGCGACGTCTCGGCCGTGATCTCGGCCGCACAGAGGCATGGCGCCGCCGATTTCAGCGGTCCGGCCGTCTTCGCCGCCTTGCGCGAATGGAAGAACCACCACCGATGAACCTACGATCCTCACTGCGCTTCCGACATGGTCAAGTAATCCACCGCGGCGCCCTGATGCTCGCAGCCGGTGCCATATGCCTCATCGGGATGGGCCTCACCGGATGCGCCAGCACCTCCCTTTCGTTGCCGCCGGCCGACAGCCCGACCGCCGCAATCGAGCCCGCAGCGCAAAGCGCGAGCGCAACTGCACCTTCGTCGGCAGCAAGCGCCACCACTGGGCCATCCGAGCCGGCCGTTGCGCAGCCAAGAGCGGTCGAACCCGCCGCAACCGAAGCTCCTCCCTCATCCAAGCCGATCGACCCCTTGCGACCCGATGTCCGCGTCGACCTCGACGACCGCAAGGCGCATGAGGATCTGTGGGGACGCCTGCGCGGCGGCTTCGCGATGCCCGACCTGACCACCGACCTCGTGCAGAACAGGGAGGAATGGTATGCAGCAAGGCCCGATTACTTCGCCCGGATGACCGAACGAGGTGGCCGCTACCTCTACCACATCATCGAAGAGATCGAAAAGCGAGGGATGCCGACCGAACTGGCACTGCTGCCGTTCATCGAGAGCGCGTTCAATCCCCATGCGTTGTCGGTGGCCAATGC
Source organism: Burkholderiaceae bacterium (assembly GCA_035719405.1). Taxonomy (GTDB): domain Bacteria; phylum Pseudomonadota; class Gammaproteobacteria; order Burkholderiales; family Burkholderiaceae_C; genus CAMLIZ01. The sequence continues at coordinate 301 of DASTGE010000713.1, read as the reverse complement.
GTCGGGCATGTGGCAGTTCATTCCCTCGACGGGCCGCGACTTTTCGCTCAAGCAGAACATCTTCCGTGACGACCGGCGCGACGTGCTCGCCTCCACCCGCGCAGCGCTCGATTACCTGGGCCGCCTGCACGATGAGTTCAAGGACTGGCACCTGACCCTCGCGGCGTACAACTGGGGTGTGGGCAACGTACGGCGCGCGATCGCCCGCAATGAAAAGGAAGGCCTGCCAACCGATTACCTGAGTCTGCGGATGCCGGAGGAAACGCGCTACTACGTGCCCAAGCTGCAGGCGGTGAAGAAC
>DASTGE010000712.1:0-13413 GCA_035719405.1 Burkholderiaceae bacterium | reverse complement strand
GGGGCTGAAGGTGGTGGCCGAAGGTGTCGAGACCGAAGGGCAGGTGGACTTGCTGGCGGCCAACGAATGCGACCAGATTCAGGGCTTCCATTTCAGCCCGCCGACCGGGGCCGAGGCCATCCGCGCGATGCTGCGCGATGGTGCTGGCCTCGCCCCCGGCGGCCTGCGCCGTGGCGCCCGTCAGCGTACCGTGCTGCTTGTCGATGAAGATGTCGAGGCGCTAGACAAGCTCAAGCGGCTGCTCGCGTGGCGCTTCGGCGATTTGGTGTCGATCGAGGCGTGTGTGCGCGGGGAGGATGCCGTGCGCAGGCTGGGCGAGACCCCGCTGGACATCGTCGTGGCCGATTTCCGTTTGCGCGGTGGCCTTGACGGCCTCGGCCTTCTGCAGTGTGCGCGCCGCATGCAGCCGCAGGCGGCCCGCATGCTCTGGCTCAGACCCGCCGATGCTTACGCTGCGCTCGAAGATCGCCGTCAGCTCGACGTGTTCCGTTATCTGCCGAAGACGGCGCCGCAGGAACAACTGCTCGCCCACTTCCGGGCCGCACTCGACCACATGGGGCAGACGCTCGCCGACGGAGTGCTTGACGACGTGATCCGCTCGCGCGGTTACCGGCCCGGCGTGCTGGAGCTGGAGTTGCGCAGCCTGGAGGAGCAGGAGCCGGGCATCACCGATGTCGAGCGGGGGCTGCAGGGCGAGGTGCTCTTGCCTCAATCGCTGCTGACCCAGCCGGGCGACCTGTGGATCGCCACGCCGACGCCGCGCGTGACCAACAACCTTACTTCACGGGAATCGTCATCGCGCGGTCGATCGGCACCGCGGTGATGCTGTTCCTGGGCGAGCCCTCGATCAGCTTGTCGGAGTAGGTCAGGTAAACCAGCGTGTTGCGCTTGCGGTCCACCATGCGCACGATGCGCAGGCGCTTGAAGAGGATCGACAGCCGCTCGTTGAACACCTCTTCCTGCTGGGGAATCGGCTGCGGGAACGAGATCGGCCCGACCTGGCGGCATGCGATCGAGGCCTCGGACTTGTCTTCGGCGATGCCGATCGCCCCCTTGATCCCGCCGGTCTTCGCGCGAGAGACGTGGCAGGTGATGCCGGCAACCTTGGGGTCGTCGTAGGCCTCGACGACGATCTTGTGGTCGGGGCCGACCAGCTTGAAGACCGTATCGACCGAACCGATCTGTTCGGCGGCGGCCGCGGCGGCGAAGCCCGCAAGGGCGAACAGGGCATGCAGTCGTTTCATGGCAGTGGCGTCAGTCGCAGTCAAACAACGCTGATTGTTGCCGCCTTCCAGGAGCCCATGCTCCTACCGACGAGAATGCGCGCCATGTTGGCCCGCCCCTTCCTGCGCCTGTCTGCCCGTGCGCTCAACGGCGTGGCCGTGGCACTGGGCATCGGCCTGATCCAGCTCGTCGTCGGCGCGCTGGGCGGCCACGCGGCCGCCGTGGCCGCCTCGTCTGCGGCCGTGTGCGCAAGCCTGGCCGATGTGCCCAACGCTCCCCACCGTACGCGCCGGCGTGTCCTCACCGCCGCGCTGATCGCCGTCTTCATCGGGTTGGCTGTCGCTGTCACGCAGGGGCACCCGGTATGGCAGGGTGTGATCACTGCGCTGGTGGCCTTCGGCTCCGGAATGATGCTGGCGTGGGGGCCTCGTGCCGGGCCGGTTTCGTTCGCCGGCATTCTGGCCTACGTGTTCACATCGGCCACGCCCGTGGAGGACGGGCTGAACGGACTGCTGGTGCACACCGGTTGGGCGCTGCTGGGTGCCGCAATCTATGTGCCATGGTCGGTGGCGATGGCGGTGCTGCTGCGCCCGCGCATGCGCACTCTGGCGCTGGCCGACACCATCGGTGCGAGCGCGAATCTGCTGCGCTCGCGCTCACGCATGCTGGAGCAGCGAGGCGTCGATGCGTTGCAGGCAGTGCACGACCGCATTCAGGACGAAGCGGCCCTGGACGAGCAGCTCCAGGCGGCTCGTGACCTGCTGTTTACCCCGCCCGGCGACGATCAGGCTCGGCGCCATACGGCTTTGTTGCTGCTGGCGATCGACTTGCGAGACACGCTGCTTGCCGGCGAGCTCGACATCGACCTGCTCGGGGCTGACGCCATTGGTACCCGCACACGACAGGCGCTTGCCTCCAACCTGCGCCACATCGCCGAGGCGCTCGACGCCATGCAGCAGTCGCTGCGTGAGGCGAAGCCCTGCATCGACATGCCTGCACTGGGAGCGGCGCTGTCGGGGCTCGACGCCGTGGCCGTTCCCGAAAGCGATCCGCGTTCGCGTCTGTTGCCTGCGTTGTCGGACCGCGCTCATCACATGATCGACGCGGTCCGGCGCATGCAGGCGCTGATGCGGGGGGCTGTCCCCGAGGTGTCGCTGCAGCCCGCCGAACTGCAGCTGTTCGTGTCGGTCGAAGGCTGGCCGCTATCGGCCCTGGCCCTGCACGCGCGCCTGCAGTCGCCGGTGCTGCGCCACGCGCTGCGTCTGTCGGCCGCGCTCACAACGGCCTACGTCATCGGCCGCCTGCTGCCATGGTCCTCGCATCCTTACTGGCTGGTGCTGAGCGTCGCGGTGGTGCTGCGCGGCAACCTGGTGGAGACGCTCGCGCGCCGCAACGCCCGCGTGGCCGGCACCGTCATCGGCTGCCTGATCGTGCTCATTCTCGGCCTCGTGCATGCGCCCTGGTTCGCGATCCTCGCATTCCTGACGTCGATCGCGATCGCACACGCGAACGTCGTCACGCATTACCTCGTGACCTCGGCGGCTGCATCGGTCATGGCCCTGATCCAGGCTCACCTGGCCACCCCCGACGCCGGGTACGCGGTTCCCGAGCGGCTGGCCGACACCGTGCTCGGGGCCTTGCTCGCCTGGGGCTTCAGCTATGTGCTGCCATCGTGGGAACGGCGCGGTCTGACACGCCTGATCGGGCGCCTGCTGGGCGCACTCGCGCAGTTGTCGCGGCACGCACTGCAATGGCCCGGTCCCCAGGCCGACCTTGCGCTGCGCCTGGCCCGGCGCGAGGTCTACGACGCGCTCGGCAGCCTTGCCACGGCGGTGCGCCGTACACGCGTAGAGCCTGAGCGCGTGCGATTGCCGATGGAAACCGTGGGTGCGCTGCTCGGCAACAGCCACGCACTGCTGGCGCAGCTCGCTGCGATCCGCCTGTTGCTGGCCAGGCGCTCGCAGGAGCTGTCGAGGCCGGAGGCGGAGTCGGCCCTTCAGTCGGCCGCGGCCGAGATCGAGCGCCGTCTGGACGCCGGGACGGCGCCGCAACCTGAAGCGCTGACACCCGAGGCCGACGCGATGACTCTGCCCGCGGAGCCTTCGGCGCAGGCGTTGATGCCGTGGCTGCGGCGGCGCCTGCTGCTGGCCGCGCACAGTGCCGCGCGGGTGGCGCAGGCTGTGCAGTCGCTGAGAAGGTGACGGCTTCGCGAGCCCATCGGGCCTGCGCCAGCAAGCCGGCTTCAGTCCCGCCGGCTTTTGCCGATGAAACCGTCTGGGGCTCCTTGATGTCGTCCGAAGCCAGTTTCTCTGACCGTTTCGAGCAGACGCAGCGCCGGCTGCTTCGCAGCCCCATGCTCGCGTTGCAGTTCCTCGGCGCGGCCGTGATGCTGGTCATCTGGGCGATGGAAACTCACGTCCACGTGATCACGCCCTGGGATCTGTGGCTGCTGCCGTTGGCGTCGGCCATCGTCGCCGGCTCGGCCGCGTTGACTCTCAGCCGTCCGGCGCTCGAAGTCCAATTGCGGGCGGTGCCGGTCGCGACGTTCAATCTGTACCTGGTTATGGCCCTGCATGGTGGCTTGTTGCACAGCCACGGTGAGCAGCAGTGGTACTCGATCATCACGACCATGCTGTGGGTCCCACTGGGCTACGGTTCGGCATTCGTGTTCCTGCGCCTGCGTGCGGCGCTCCTGGTCTCAGGCCTGTCGGCCGCCGGGATCTTCGCGCCGCTGCTCTGGATGGCCTACTTCGGCGCGTTGCCCGAATGGATGCTTTCACCCGGGCCGCTTCTGACCGAGATGGTGTTGAGTCAGGCGATGTTCGTCGTGCTGCTCACTGCCGTGGTTCGCCTGCGCAGCAGCCACGATCGCGCGACGGCCGACGCACAGGTGCTGCGCGAGCTGGCGGGTACCGACGTTCTCACGGACCTGCCCAACCGGCGGGAAATGGACGAGCGGCTGACCCAGGCGCTGGCTTTGTGTGAGCGAAAGGGGCAGCCGCTTTCAGTGGCCATCATCGATGTCGATCGATTCAAGTCGATCAACGACCGCTTTGGACACTCGGCGGGCGACGCGGTTCTCAAGCAGCTGGGCAGGTCGATGCGCGGCGAACTGCGGACCTCCGACGTGCTGGGACGTTGGGGCGGCGAGGAGTTCTTGCTCTTCACCCCGGGCACGGATGCTTATGCGGCAGCCGAACTCGCGGACCGCATGCGCACGGCCGTGCAACGACAAACGTTTGCGCATCACGAGGCGGTGACGGTCAGTATCGGCGTGTCGCAGTGGCGCCCGGGCGATTCGCTCGAGACGCTGCTTCAGCGCGCTGACAGCGCGCTGTATCTCGGCAAGACGAACGGCCGCAATCGCGTCGAGCTCTTGATCGGCGACGAGGCAGACGTAGCGGCCGGCGGCTTCGTCGAGCACCCGGAGGCAATGTCATCCGCCGCGGGGTCGAGGAATACCGATCCGTTCACCTCGATGCGCTGAGGGCGACGATGATATGGCTGGCGAGGCTGTGCCTCAGACCAGCGGGCGGTTGAAATGTAGGCGGCAACCCATTACTCCGAGATGGGTTTGATGCGTTCGGCGTTGCGTGGACGGCCGCCGCCGTGGGCATGACGGTGCGCAGACACATAGTTCTGTCGCGCCCGAGCATTCTGGCTGTATAGAATTACAGGATTCAAGGCAATCGTCGCTCGGATCAGCGCTTCTGCATACGAAACGAGTCGACCCGGGCGAGGAAGAAGAGGTCCGAAAAGAGGGGGTAGGGGCACAGCATCTACGCGGTCGGTCGTCAAGGAAGTCTGTCCACGTCTTGCCCAGCCCGATTTGTGACAACAACGAAGCGAGGAAGATGGACACCATGTCCCTATTTGATTCGACGTCGGCGGCAGTCAGGGCTCGCCGCTCAGGGGTGGATGCGTGGCGTCAGGCGTTGCTTGAGCAGCAGGCCGACTGCTGGGAGCGCGTGCGTGAGCACGGCGACCAGCGGCGCGAACATCTTTCCGACCGCGCCACCTACGTGCTGGCAGACGCGATCCAATGGCTTGCTGAACTCCCGGCCAACTCGATTCACGCTGTCGTTACGGACCCGCCCTACGGGCTGTTCGAGTACGAGGAGAAGAACCATGCCAAGCTGCGCGCTGGTCGAGGCGGCGTCTGGCGCATCCCGCCGTCTTTTGATGGCGCGAAGCGCAAGCCTTTGCCCCGCTTCACTGTCCTCTCTCAGGAGGAAGTCACCGCGCTCTACAGCTTCTTCGGCGCGCTGGCCTACGGACTCACGCGCGCACTGGTTCCAGGCGGGCACATCTTCATCGCGTCCAACCCCCTGCTATCGACGATGACCTTTCACGCCTTCCAGCGCGCCGGGCTTGAGAAGCGTGGTGAGGTCATCCGCTTGGTGCAGACGCTACGCGGTGGAGATCGGCCCAAGGGCGCCGAAGCGGAGTTTCCAGACGTTTCCATGATGGCGCGCTCCTGCTGGGAGCCCTGGGGCGTCTTCCGGAAGCCATTTGAGGGTACCGCAGCCGAGAACCTGCGCAAGTGGGGCACGGGAGGTCTGCGACGCATCTCCGAGGACGAGCCCTTCAAGGACGTCATCGCGTGCTCGCCGACACGCGGGGCCGAGAAGGACATCGCGCCGCACCCTTCCTTGAAGCCACAGCGGTTTATGCGCCAGGTTGTGCGCGCCGTGCTGCCGCTCGGCCTCGGTATCGTTTATGACCCGTTTGCGGGCAGCAGCTCGACACTCGCCGCTGCCCAGGCACTTGGATATACGTCAATCGGCACTGACCGGGACGTCCAGTACTACGCCATGGCCAAGAAGGCCTTTCCAGCCCTCGCCAAGCTCCCCATGTCTGAGCGATGACCCCCGACCAGCTCTTTGATGAGTTCGTCGCCGGTTTCCCTGGCCGCAAGTTCTCCGCTGGATTGCTCATCGCCTTCATCGACCTTTTCAAAAAGCTCGATGTCCAAGCCGCCGACCTGGAGGCCGTGCTGGTGAAGTACCCGCGGCAATCCACGACTGCGCAAGGCAAGCGGGCTAATACGCTCATCGTCGCCGTGCCGGGTTCCGGGACGCTTAGCCTTCGCCCGTTCTACAACGAGGCCGAACGCTTCTTCCGCGCCGAACACAAGCGTTTTGACTATCCAAGTTGCGCCCCTCACGCCACACAGGCGTGGGCCGACTATCGCGGTTGGCTCGACGCCTTGGCCACGTTCAAGCCCGAGCAGCGTGACGCGCTTCGGGCCCGTGTTGTGCAATACGTGCTCAACATCCTCAAGAGTCAAGCGTTTGATCCGTCTTCGGTCAAGGTCGAGCCGCCGCTGTTTCAGTACCTGCTTGAGCGGTTCGAGATGACGGCGCAGAAGGGTGAGCCGACAGGTGCGGCCTTCCAAGGCATCGTGTTCGGCTTTCTGCGCGCGGACAACCCCCACCTGCAGATCGAGATCGACAAGGTGCGCACTGGCTCCAAGCGTCTGCAGCGAGTTGGCGACATTGACGGGTGGGATGGCGCGCGGCTTGCCATTTCCGCGGAAGTGAAGCAGTTTGTCTTGAAGCCCGAAGATGTCCCCGACCTCATGAACTTCGCCAACGACGCGGCGAAGCGCGGCGCACTCGGTGTCATCGCTGCGCTCGGCTTTAAGGAAAGCGTGCGCGAGCAACTCGAAGGTATTGGCCTCAAGGCTCTCGATACCGACGACCTCCTGCGCATCGTCGAGCTGTGGGATCCGGTGAAGCAGCGCACCGCCACCACGTCTCTGGTCTACTACGCTCGCCATGTGGAGAAGAGTTCTTCCCTCGGCGATCGCGTCGACGCCTTCCTACGCGACGCGGCCAGGGACGGCGTATGAGCCACAGGTCGCGACCGGCGCCGTCAAGTCGTCACCCGCCGGCGCCAAGGGTTGGGCCAGAAAGAGGGCACATGCGGCGTTGCGAAGCTTGCCCAGGCACAACGCGCGCTATCGCTCCAGGTTGATGACCGAGTCCAGTCAGACGATGGTCAGACGCACGTCGATGTTGTTGCGCGTCGCGTTCGAGTACGGGCAGACGACGTGCGCACGCTCCACCAGCGTTTGCGCCACGCTGCGCTCCATCCCGGGAAGGCTGATGCGCAGCTCGACTTCGATGCTGAAGCCGTTGGGAATCGGGCCAATGCCGACGTTACCCTGCACGCTGACATCCTTCGGAATCGGCAGATTGTCTCGTGCCGCGACGAACTTCATCGCTCCGATGAAACAGGCGCTGTAGCCGCAGGCAAACAGCTGCTCGGGGTTCGTGCCGTCACCGCCCGCACCGCCGAGTTCCTTCGGCGTCGTCAGCTGCACATCGACCTTGCCATCGTCGGTTCTGGCCCGGCCGTCGCGTCCGCCGGTGGCGGTGGCGGTGGCGCGATACAGGACTTTCTCAAGCGACATCACTTCTCCTTTGGGTGGGTTGAAACGGGTGGGGCCAACGCCGGAGGCGGCGTTGGCAGTGTCAACGACGGCGCGGCTTGTTCAACCGCTGTTCGTCTGCAGCGCCGTCCTCAGCTGGCTCAACTTCGAGCGCAGAGATTCGATCTCCTGCGGATTGCATTGCATGGCGGCAGCCACGCACGCCGGGACATCCTTTGCCCTCGATTGAAGCCGGCGGCCTGTGGGCGTCAGGGAGACGATGACTTGCCGCTCGTCGGTGTCTGAGCGGCGACGCGCGACGAGGCCCATGACCTCTAGTCGCTTCAGCAGCGGGGTGAGCGTGGGCGAATCGAGGAAGAGCCTTTCGCCGATGGCCGACACCGTCAACGCGTCGCTCTCCCAGAGGACGAGCATGACGAGGTATTGCGGATAGGTCAGGCCCAGGCCCTTGAGAACTTTGCGGTAGATCTTGTTGATGCCGAGCATCGTCGAGTACACCGCGAAGCACAGCTGCTCGTCGAGCAATTGTGAGTAGCGGGCCGCGGTGGGAGGCGGCGACGACCGTGGCTTGTCCATCCGCGCAGTTTATATCGTGAGCGATCTATTCGTAAACGAGTCGCGCTGAACACCGCTGTGTGAGTGCGTTTGCATGCCGGTCATCGGCGCGTTGCGTGCCCCCGGAGCGGAAGCACGGTCACCGCCATCCTCACGAGATGCGAGAGTGACTTGGCCAGCATCTTCTCCATGATGTGTGCGCGATGGGACTCGACCGTGCGGATGGATAGCCCGAGATCGTCGGCGATCAGCTTGTTCGGCCGGCCATCGACCACACGTGCCAGCACCTCCTTCTCGCGCTCGGTCAGGCTCGCGTAGCGCCGCTCGATCTGCACGCGCTCGCTGGCGTCGTCCTGCACCTGCAGCGAGCGCTCGATCGCCTCGTGCACACGGTCCAGCAGCGTCTGGTCGTGGAACGGCTTCTCGACGAAGTCCAGGGCGCCGGCCCGCATCGCCCTGACCGCCATCTGGATGTCACCGTGTCCGGTCATGATGATGACGGGCAGCGCGAATCCCGCACTCGCAAGCCGCTCCTGAAGCTCCAGCCCGCTCATGCCGGGCAGGCGCACGTCCAGCAGCAGGCAGCCCGGCGCGCCCGGCCGGTAATCGGAGAGGAACTGCTGTGCCGAGGCGTATTGGGCGCAAGTCAGGCCGACAGAGCGCAGCAGCATCGCAAGCGCCGAGCGCACGGCCTCGTCGTCGTCGATCACATGGACCACGGGCGCAGTCACCGTCATCTGGGCTTCCCTTCATCGTTCAACACAGGCAACGCAAGATGGAACAGTGCGCCCGGCGAAGTCGCCGGCTCGAGCCACAACCGGCCCGCGTGCGCCTCGGCGATCGAGCGGCTGATGGCCAGCCCGATGCCCATGCCGCCCGGCTTCGTCGACACGAAGGCGTCGAAAATTTGCTCGGCCACCGCGGCTCCAACACCGACGCCGTTGTCGCGCACCGACAGCCACACTTCGTCCCCCTGAAGTCGGGTCGAGATTTTGATCGTGCGCGGGCCGCGTTCGCACTGCTGCATGGCCTCGATGCCGTTGCGCACGAGGTTGAGCAGCACCTGCTCGATCTGGATGATGTCGACATCCACGCGCGGCAGTCCCGTGCATAAGTCGGTGGCGATGTTCACGAACGCTTGCGTGGCTTCGGCGCGGGCGAGGCCGACCACCTCAGTGACGATCAGGTTCGGGTCCACGGGCAATGTGCGCACTTCGTTGCGCGCAAGGAAGCCGCGCAGGCGCCGGATGATCTCGCTCGCACGTTCGGCCTGAGTCGCGATGCGCTCCAGCGCGTCGTTGAGCGCCTGCGGGTCTGCGCCGCTGCGCAGCAGCCTCTGGCACGCCTGCGCATAGGTTCGCACCGCCGTGAGCGGCTGATTGATCTCGTGCGCGATCGCAGTCGCCATCTCGCCCATTGCGCTTACCCGGCCGACGTGCGCGAGTTGCTGCAGATGGCGCCGCGCCTGCTCCTCGGCGCGCAGGCGCTCGGTCACGTCACGGCCGACGGCCACTACCGCGCTGATCGAGCCGTCTGCGTCGAGCATGGCCTTCTGAGACCACGCGATGCAGCGCCATCCGTGCGTGGTCGACACCTTCTCCTCGAACACGCCCTCATGCGGGGGCGATCCGAGCTGCGCCCAGGCGGCGGCGAAGCGCGTCTTGTCGTCCTCCGATACTGGCGGGCGGAATGTCGCGCCCAGCAGCGCCTGTTCGCCCACTCCGAAGAGGCGGCAGAACGAGGGGCTGGCGAAGAGCAGCCGCTGCTCGCGGTCGTACGTGACGATCACGTCGGTCTGATGCTCGACCAGGAGACGGTAGTTCTCCTCGCTGGCGCGCAACACGTCTTCCGCGCGCTTGCGGCGCAGCTCGGCGGCCGCGCGCGACACGAAGATCTGGAACAGCGGATGATCGAGCACCTCGCGGTCCATCGGCCCGCTGGTCATGAACGCGACGTGGCCGATGAGATGCCGGCCGGGGGTGTCGAAGATCGGCGCGCCAAGGTAGCTGTCGAAGCCGTTCTGGCGCGGCCACGCATACAGGTCGCCCAGCCCGTCGGTCACGCAGTAGATCTGGCCGTCGCGATGGGTTCGCTCGCAGGGGGTGCCGTGCAGCGGCAGGTCGAAGTTCGGGCGGAAGCAGCCGTCCTGCCACACGCTCAACGTGCGCACGTGCGTCGTTACACCGTCGATGCACTCTGCAATGAAGGCACGCCGGAAGCCGAAGGCCTCGGCAAGGTTCTTCATCAGGGAACGGAAGAAGTCCTCGCCCGTCAGCGGAGCGGTGACGCGCGCGATCCAACGCAGCATCTCGTCGTCGGTGCGCGACGGCGCTTCACGGTCCGACGACTCCACTTGCATGCCAATGTTCCGGTGCTTTGCTTGATCGGGAATACAGAGGCATTGTGCGCGCGCGGCGGCGCGGGTGAATCCGTAGTGGCCGCGACGCCGAATGGGATCACACGGATGGCGCCCATCGCTGCGGCTGCATAAAGTGAGGGGATGGAAGATGTGCTTCGTCATGCCGGCATCGGCCTGCGCTCGCCGCACTATGCGGAGTTTCTCCATCGCCGGCCGGGGGTGCCGCTGGTCGAGGTGCACAGCGAGAACTGCTTCGGCGGCGGCCGCCATCTTGACGTGGTGCTGCAGGCGCGGCGCGATTGCGAGGTGAGCCTTCACGGGGTCGGGCTGTCGCTCGGGAGCGCCGATCCCTTGAGCGAGCGGCACCTGCGGGAACTGAAAGCGTTGGTCGACCGCGTACAGCCGATGCTGGTATCGGACCATGTCTGCTGGAGCTCGATCGGCGGTGTCTATGCCAACGACCTGCTGCCGATGCCGCAGACGCGCGAAGCGCTGGCGCACATGGCGCGTCGCGTCGATCAGGCACAGCAGACCCTCCGGCGCCGCATGCTGGTCGAGAACGTATCGAGCTATCTGCAATGGCAGGGCGCCGAGATGAGCGAGTGGGAGTTCATGGTCGAGCTGTCTCGTGCGAGCGGCTGTGGCATCCTGCTCGACGTGAACAATGTCTACGTGAGCGCAGTCAATCACGGCTTCGACGCGATCGCGTATCTCGATGCGATGCCTGCTGATCTCGTGGGCGAGATTCATCTCGCAGGGCATACGGCCAATCCCGTCACGCTCGAGGATGGCACTGCTTCACAACTGCTCATCGACACCCACAGCCGACCGGTGTGCGAGGAGGTGTGGGCGTTGTACGAGCATGCACTGTCGCGGCTCGGGCCGAAGCCGACCATCATCGAGTGGGATGCGGACATCCCGCCCATGCAGACCTTGCTGGACGAGGCCGCTGCCGCCGGCCGGAGGATGCAAGCGACGAGTCAAAGGGCACAACATGCTGGCGCTGCATGAGCTGCAAGCGGCGGTGATGCAGGCATTGCTCACCGGCGCCGAGGATGCCGAAAGACATGTGGTGCCCGGCCGGCTGGAGCCCGCGCGCCGGCTCGACGTATATCGCAACAACTTCTACGAGAACCTTGGCTCTGCGCTTGCCGCCGTGTATCCGACGGTCGCGGAGCTGGTGGGCGATGAGTTCTTCTGCTTCATGGCCCGGCGCTACGTCCGCGCTCATCCGCCCCGCACCGGCAACCTCCACGACTTCGGAGGCGATCTGGCCGTGTTTCTCGAGCACTTCGAGCCGGCCGCCGAATTGCCGTATCTCGGCGATGTGGCGAGGCTGGAGTGGGCTTGGCATTGTGTGTTCCATACCGAAGCCGCTGCGCCCATTGATGCGCAACGCGCGCTCGAGGTCATGGCGTCGATGCCCCAAGAGGCGCAAGCCCGAGCAAGGTTCAGGTGGCAGCCCTCTGCAGCGCTCGTCAAGTCGGCGTACCCGGTCGTGACGCTTTGGGAATGGCATCAGCGGCCGGAGGAAGAACGCGGCGTGTTCGATATGAACGGCGCGGCCGAGGCGGCGCTCGTTCGGCAGTCTGCAGGCGAGGTGTGGGTTCACCGGCTTACGCCGGCAGAGCATGCGGTGCTGGCGGGCCTGCAGCGGGGGGACACGCTGGAGGCAGCCGTATCGCAGGGGCTTCAGGTCGATACCGGGATCGACATCGCGGGGCTCCTGGCCCGGCATCTTGCGCTTGCCGTGCTGCTTGAGCCTTTCGATCCGGCGCTCGTCGTCGATGCTCAGTAAGAATCACGCCGTCCAGCTGTTGGACAGCTCCTCAGCCTGCTTGAGCACCAGTTCCACGCCGCCAGGCTGGTGCGGCTGCAACAGGGGTTTGTCGTCGGATGAGCACGTCATCACGATCTTGATCGGAGCTGTGCCACTCGGGCCGCAAGGCCGAGTTGTTCTCGTCGCCCACACAGATGGCGTTGTAGAGCTGCACGCAGATGTCACGGCTCATGCACACGATCATCGCCTTGCATGCGACCAAGGAGATGCGCGCCTCGAAGTGCTGAATCAGGTCTCCTGCGACCTGCTGCAAGCGGGGTTCTGCGTACTGCCTTAGGCTACATCCTGGCCAAGGAGGGCGGAGACATAGAGAGCTCGCCTTGACGCCCTCGCGGCCTCACACCCGTTGAAAATCAGTTCACCGAAAATTGCAGCTGATGTTTCGCCTCATCGCCACAGCTTGCTTCATCACCTATTCAACCGCTCTCACATCAGCAGCACTTGCACAAGCGCTGACAACACACATGCCGGCGGCTCTGATGTCACCCGCTGATCCTGCACAACAAGAGCCTTCGGCTGCAATGCGGGCCTTCCTTGAACAGGTCACGGATGCTGCTCTTTCACTGAGGCGGCTTCTTTCCCCCTTGCTCTGCCATCTCTACTGCCTCACGCCCAGCACCGACACATCCAGCGGCACCCCGACCCCGGCGACATTGCGCGCCTCGCGCACCGGCTTCTCGCCCGCATAGCCTTGTGCCCGCGCCAGCTCGTACGCGACGCGTGTCGTGATCGCGCGTGTCCGCTCGGCCTTGTTGTGCTTCTCCAGCTTGGCAGCCAGGTTCACGGCGTCGCCGATCACGGTGTACTCCAGTCTCTGGCCGTCGCCGATGATCCCGAACACGACAGGGCCGGTGGCGAGGCCGCCGCCGACATCGGGCGCCGGCAGGCCCGCGGCGAGGCGCCGCTGACGCCAGTCGTCGACCGCCTGAAGAATCTCGTCCACTGCGCGCAGTGCGTTGGCTGCATAGGCTGGATCGGGCACCACCGCACCGAAGCTCGCGAGGATGCCGTCGCCCATGAACTTGTCGATGTTGCCCC
>DASTGE010000711.1:0-6586 GCA_035719405.1 Burkholderiaceae bacterium | reverse complement strand
GGCCGAGGCCGGCCAGGGCGTGGTCGTCAATCCATTCCATCAGCCGGTCTACCGCCCCGCTCGTGTACAAACGGCCGTGTTGAGCCGGAGCGAAGTGTTCACCGAGGATGCGCTGGATGCGTGTGAGGCCCGCAGCGAAAGGCTCGAATTCATTGCCGGCTGCGCCCGGCAGAACTCGCATCAGCACCTCGTGGCAGATCTCGGCCGCGGCCTCGCGCGGCAGGGGCGACAGTTCGGCCAATGCAGCGCGCTCCTCCCCGCCACTCAAGCCGCGCATGCGGGGATCGATCGCAAGCAACACGCGCCACGATGCGGGCACCGGCAGCCGCGCCAGCAGGGCGGCCGGCGTGCCGTCGGCGCGCGGTCCGCCATCGACCAGCAGTCCGCCCGAATCGAAGGCCGCGATGCCCACACCGGAACGAAGGCCGCGTCCGGTCAAGGCCGCGAGCTGAACGCTCTCGATGGGGAGTTGGAACAAGGTGCAGAACGCCCGGCCGACAGCAAGCGCGAGCTGTGTGCCCGAGCCCAGGCCGGCGTGCGAAGGGAGCGTGCAGCGCAGGCGCAGCTGCAGCGGCTGCAGGCAGCGGGTGGCTTGGCGCAGGCGCTCGAGGTGCTCGCGTGCTCGCGGAAGCTCGATGCGCGCTGAAGCGTCGTCGGCGCTGAAGCGGTCGAGGTGATCGCCGCCCGCCGACAGTTCCACGACCGTCTCCGGGCCTTCGATCGCCAGGCCGATGCTGCCGAAGCGCCGGCCCAGTGTGGCCGCAGGATCGAGGAAGCCCAGGTGCAGCCGGCCCGGCGCATGCACCTGCACAGCATGTACGGCCTCGTCCAGCCCGATGCTGGCATGTCTGCGGGCGAGGAGGTCGCTGCTCATCGTTCAACGGGCACATGCCCCGCGCCGATCAGACGCAGGGTCGTGACACTGCGGGCAAGCTCCTCGCCTTGACGTTCCGTATGGCGTGGCCCGTCGTGCGGCAGGCGCCGCCGTTCGATGAGCACCCCGACGGCCTGCGTGTCTTCGAACTTGCGCGGCTTGGCCACCCGTACGCGCACCCATCGCGCGCCGAACTCGTACAACGCAATCTGTGCCACCTGCTCCGCGAAGGCTTCCAGCAAACGAACGTTATGTTCCACCATCAGCTGCTGCAAACGCTCGCGCAGCCGTCCGTAATCAATGGTGTCGCCGATGAGGTCGGTGTCGCAGGCGCGCGGTCTGCGCACACCGACGCAGACGTCGATCACCAGCGGCTGAGGGCGATGCAATTCGCTGTCGTGGATTCCGATCACCGTCTGGCCGACCATGCCTTCGATGAAGATCAGGTCCAGGGGTTCGTCGGCCGCGAGTGGCACCTCGTGGACCGTTGCCAGCGGCAAGGGGTAATTCATCCGGAGGTCTCCTTGGCGGTCGGGTTTGCCCGAAGGGGTTATCCCCTTGGGAGCAACTTGCGGGCCATTGAGATGCTGCTCACTCATGGAAAACCCCGGCCGCGCAGACACCTCACGGCCGTTATCTGTTTCACAATCCAGACAGAATCAGACCGGGCCGACGCAGTAACCGGCAATACGGAGACAAAAAGGATGTCAATTACGAATCCGCTGCAGCATGCACATCGAATTGTCAATGCGGTGCAGCGAGGCGGAGGCGCGCACACCAGCGACGTCGTTGCCAATTCGTGGGCCCGGTGTCTGAAGGAATACGGGCTGGATCCGAGCCGGCCGCGCATGCCTCCGCGGGTGAGCGTCAGGGAATTGCCAGAGCGGCAGCATCGCATGGCGGCCGTCATCGACTGCGCGCGCTACGAAATGACGACGCTGTATCAGCAGCTGGGTGACGCCGAATCCGCAGTCGTGTTGACCGATACCGACGGCGTCATCCTCCATCTCGTCACCTCGCAGGAATTCGAGCGCGCGCTCATGCCATTGGGGCTGGCGGTCGGTACAGTGTGGAGCGAGGCCGAGGTCGGCACGAACGGCATGGGGACCTGCGCGGTCGAGAACAGTCCGGTGGTGGTGCAGCAGGCCGATCACTTCTTCAGCGCCTTCGCAATGCTCACTTGCTCGGCGGTCCCCATCTACGATCCTTCCGGCGAACTGGCCGCGGTGCTCGACGTGACCAGCCGTTCCAAGCTCGCGCAGCAGCACCTGCTCGTGCTTCTCGGCATGACGGCCCGCATGATCGAGAACCGCCTGATCGACATGCGCTTTCGCGATGCGCTGCCCATCCTCTTTCACAGTCGGCCGGAATTCGTCTACACCCTGCACGAGGGCAAGCTCGCGGTCGATGGCGAAGGGCAGATCCTTGCTGCCAACCGAAGCGCATTGCTGCAACTCGGCGTGGTCAATGTGCAGGACCTGCGCGGGCGCCGTCTCGACCAGATCTTCCAGACCACGCTCGACGACATGCTTGAACGCAGCCACCGGGCGGCCTTCCATCCCGTGGTGACGTATCGGGCGAACGGCCCGCAGCGCTTCTTCGCGGTGGCGCGCGAACCGGCTCATGACGAGGGCACGAGCCTCCCGGGCTCAGGCTCCCGGCCTGCGCCTCGCCAGACCCTGCCCCATCGCCGCGTTCAGGGCTCGCAGGCAGTCATCGAGCACGCGCCGGTGCAGCGCAAGCATCGCGATCCGACCTTCGCCGACTCGAGGCTGCAGAACCACCTCGTCACCGCGCGGCGCGTGATCGCACGCGGCACACCCCTTTTGCTGCGTGCAGAGACGGGTGCCGGAAAGGAAGTGTTCGCGCGCGCGGTGCATGCGGGCAGTCCACGAGCCGATGGGCCGTTCGTCGCGATCAACTGCGCGAGCCTGCCCGACACGCTGATCGAGGCCGAGCTATTCGGCTATCGCGCCGGTGCCTTTACAGGCGCCGAAAAGACAGGCCGGCGCGGCAAGATCCTTCAAGCCGACCGCGGCACGCTGTTCCTCGACGAGATCGGTGACATGCCGCTGGCCCTGCAGGCGCGGCTGCTGCGCGTGCTCGACGAGCGAATGGTCACACCGCTGGGCACTGACGAGCCCAGGCCGGTGGATTTTCAGTTGATCAGCGCAAGCCATCGTCATCTGAGCGAAATGGTGGGCGAGGGCGCCTTCCGGGAAGACCTCTACTACCGGCTCGCGGGCATCGAACTGCAACTGCCGCCCCTGAGGGAGCGCAGTGACCGTGCCGAGTTGATCCGCAACGTGCTGGCCGACGAAGGCCGGCCTGATGCGCCGATCAGCCCTGAGGCCTGGGACTTGCTGATGTCTCACCCATGGCCTGGGAACGTCCGTCAACTGCATCACGTCCTGCGCAGCGCGGTCGCGCTGGCCGATTCGGGCGTGCTGACGCTGGAGCACTTCGGCAGCCTCGGGGCGTCCTGTCAGACGCATGCACCGCACGATCAGGTGAGCGGGGACGACGGCCCGGCGACGCTCGGGCTGTCTCCAGACCTGTTGGCCGAACGGCAGCAGTTACTGGACCAGTTGAACGCACTGCGCTGGAACGTGAGTCACGTTGCCAAGGCGCTGAACATCAGTCGCAACACTTTGTACCGGCGCATGCACAAGGTGCACATCCCGGTCACTCACTCGCACGAATAGTGGCGGGCACGGCCCGCGTAAGGTGGTCTGTCACGGCGCGATGATGGCGTCATGGAACGAATCGTCTTCCTGACCGGCCGGTTGGCCGAGCCTTCGCTGCGTCGTGTGCTCGCCGACATCGCACCCGAGCGCGACGGGCAGGCACCTTTCGAATGGGAGGTGCGCGAGATTGGCCTGCAAGTGGCTGCGCTGATGACGGCCGACATGATCCGGCGTCGCGTCGCCGCGCCCGTCGGGGCCGATCGCATTCTCGTGCCCGGCCGGTGCCGCGGCGACCTCGATGCGCTTTCTGCACATTACGGGGTCCCGGTCGAGCGCGGGCCGGAGGAGTTGAAGGACCTGCCGCAATACTTTCGCCGCGCCGCCAAGCCGGTCTCACTCGACGAGTACGAAGTGCAGATCTTTGCGGAGATCGTCGACGCACCGCGGCTCGATGTCGATGCCATTGCCGCCCGCGCCCGATCGCTGTGTAGCGACGGCGCCAACGTCATCGACCTGGGCTGTCTGCCCGACACGTCGTTTCCACACCTCGAGGACAGCGTGCGGGCATTGAAGGCGCAAGGCATGACCGTCAGCGTGGATTCGCTCGATACGGCAGAGCTGCTGCGTGGCGGCAAGGCCGGGGCCGATTACCTTCTGAGCCTCACGCCCGATACGCTGTGGGTCGTCGACGAGGTGGAGTCCACGCCGGTGCTGATCGGCCGCACGCCGCAGGACGAGGCCTCGCTCTGGGCGGCCGTCGACACACTGCAGGCACGCGGCCGCGCCTTTCTCGCGGATTCGATCATCGACCCCATTCCGTTCGGCCTGCTCGCTTCGCTGGCGCGCTATCACCGCTTGCGCGAGCGCTTTCCCGACGCGCCCATCCTCGTGGGCATCGGCAACCTGACGGAATTGACCGATGCCGATACGAGCGGCATCAATGCGGTGATGCTGGGGATCGCGGCCGAGTTGCGGGCGAAGGCGATCCTCACCACACAGGTGAGCCCGCATGCGAGACGTGCCGTGCGCGAGGCCGATTGGGCGCGGCGCCTGATGCATGCGGCCGTGACCCAGCAGATGCTGCCCAAGGGCGTCTCCGATGCATTGCTCACCGTGCATGAGAGGCAGCCGTTTCCTGATACGCCGCAGGAGATCGAGTCGATCGCGATGCAGGTGCGGGACCTCAATTTCCGGGTTCAGGTATCGACGGAGGGAGTGCATGTGTATAACCGCGATGGGATGCGTCTGGCCTGTGATCCATTCGCCTTATGGCCGCAGCTGAAGCTGGAGAACGACGCGGCGCATGCTTTCTACATGGGCGTGGAGTTGGCCCGCGCGCAGATCGCGTGGCAGCTCGGCAAACGCTATGTGCAGGATCAGCCGCTGGAGTGGGGGTGTGCGGTGGAGCGCGAGGCGGAGGATCTGATGAGATGGTGCGCCCCTGGGTCAACGTTGACGCACAAGGGTGGGGGGAAGGAGTGACGGGTCGCGCAGAAGACTTCCTCGCCCCCGGAAAACCCAATGCCTGACCAGATCTTTGAAACCATCATCACCACCCGCTCCCATGCAGGTGTCGTTCACGTCGCCCCGATGGGTGTGCGCTACGTCGGCGAGCAGGTTCTGCTCAAGCCCTTCAAGCCCTCCACCACACTCGACAACATCCTGGCGTTGGGCACCGCGGTACTCAACCTCGTGACAGATGTGCGCGTGTTCGCCGGCTGCGTCACGGATCGGCGGGACTGGCCGACCGAGCCCGCCCTTGCAAGCGACCTTGACCAAAGCCCCGAACCCCTGCGCCTTTCGTGCGCGTTCGGCCACCGTGTCCTTCGACTCGTGGAGCGCCGGGACGACCCGCAGCGACCCGACCTCTGGATGGCGCAGGGCCCGCAGGTCCAGCATGCTGCCTTCCGCGGCTTCAATCGTGCGCAGGCGGCGGTCATCGAAGGGGCTGTGCTCGTGAGCCGCCTTCACCTGCTGCCCGCTGAAAAAATCGACACCGAGATGCAATACCTCCAGATCGCCATCGAGAAGACGGCAGGTCCTGACGAACTGCAGGCCTGGGAGTGGCTTCAACAGGCGGTGGCGCAGCACCGCTCGTCGATGTCGATGACTTCGCCCGGCGCGGCATCATGACCCGCATCCTGGTGAGCGTGCGCGACGAGCACGAGGCTTCTCTCGCCGCAGGGGCAGGAGCAGACTTCATCGACCTCAAGGAGCCCTCGGCCGGTGCGCTCGGCGGATTGCCGCTTCATCGCATCGAAGAGATCGTTCGGTATCTGCGCTCGACGCATCCGAAGCTCCCCGTGAGTGCGACCATCGGCGACTGGCCGGCCGACCGGCCCGATGCCATCCTCACCCGGGTGCGGCAGGTTGCGGCAAGCGGGGTCGACTACGTGAAGGTGGGCATCGTGCGCCATGCCACGGCCGTGGCGCTGATTGACGCCCTCGCGCATTGCGACGCCGCCATCGTGCCCGTGCTGATCGCCGACGACGGCATCGACGCGGCGCTCGTTGCCGCAACGCTGGCCGCAAAGGCCTTTCCCGCTGTGATGCTCGACACGGCGGCGAAGCGGGGCGGCAGTCTTCTTCAGCGCATCGACGAACCTTCGCTGTCGCGCTTCGTCATGGAGGTGCAGGCGACTGCGCGCATGGCAGGGCTGGCCGGCGCATTGCGTGAGGACGATCTTGCCGTCA
The DNA here is from genome assembly GCA_035719405.1 of Burkholderiaceae bacterium. Taxonomy (GTDB): domain Bacteria; phylum Pseudomonadota; class Gammaproteobacteria; order Burkholderiales; family Burkholderiaceae_C; genus CAMLIZ01. The sequence goes on along the minus strand of DASTGE010000711.1, from coordinate 331 downwards.
TTGCCCGCCTGGGCCCGGATTTCGCGGGCTTTCGCAGCGCGGTGTGCGATGGCGACCGTTCCGGCCCGCTTCAACCGGCCCGGGTCGAAAGGCTAAGGACGCGGCTTGCGACGGGCTCGCGCGACATGGCTGGCGCCGCGCACTGAGGGCAGCGCTGGCGGCGAGGGCGCTGGCGCGCCCAGCAACTCGTTGCGCACCCGCTCGATGTCGTCGCTCTGCACGACTTCGATCAGGAACGCGGCTTCGTGCGCCCACTGCGCAAAGCGGCGGTCGAGTACGCCGAGCTGGGTCAAGTCCGCCAGCGTGCAGCCCGGCTGAACCGGGCAGGACT
>DASTGE010000710.1:0-3049 GCA_035719405.1 Burkholderiaceae bacterium | reverse complement strand
CATCCAGACAAACCTGCTCGGACTTGTCGTCGGCACCCTGGCCCCACTGGCCGCAGCGGCGCAGATCCTCATTGGACAAACGGCGGGATTCTCCAGCCCCGCGGAGCCGGGAGTGACCGAGGCCGCAGAAGGCGCGAGGCTGTACCTCGAGCACGTCAACAAACGAGGCGGCATACACGGCCGGCCTGTCGAGTTGGTGGCGCTGGATGATGGGTTCGTCCCGTCAATCGCCGCCGACAATGCACGCAAGCTGATCGTCGAGAAGCGTGTGCTCGCATTGTTCATGAGCCGCGGCACGCCACACACACAGGCGATCCAGCCGCTGCTGGCCAAATACAGGATTCCCCTCGTCGCTCCTTCCACCGGCGCAATGGCGCTCCAACGGCCCGTCGATCCCTGGATCTTCAACGTGCGGGCACCTTATCAGCGCGAGAGCGAAAAGGCGGTACAGCATCTGGCCAGCATCGGAGTCACGCGCATCGGGGTGATCCATGTGAACGACAGCTTCGGCGAGGACTGCATGCTTGGGGCAACAAGGGGCTTCGACAAGGTGGGCGTGCGGCCTGAATTCGTGCTCAAGTTCCAACGCGACAAGCCGGACTTCACCAACATCGCCGAGCAGCTGGCCGGCAGCGACATTCAGGCGGTGCTTTTCATCGGCGCCTCGGCATCGGTGGCCGAGGGAACGGCCGCGATCCGCGCGAAGGGGTCCAATGCCCAGATCGTCACCCTGTCGAACAACGCGTCGGCGGGGTTCATCAAGCTGATGGGCAGCTACGCCGCCGGCACCATCGTCACGCAGGTCTTCCCGCACGAGCGTTCGCTTGGGGCGCCCATCGTCAAGGAAGCGTTCGACCTTGCGTCCCGCAAAGGTGTCGTCGAACTGACACCGGCCATGCTGGAAGGCTATGCCGGCGCGAAGGTTCTCGTCGAGGGACTGAGGCGGGCGGGCCCGAACCCCACTCCACAGAAGCTGCGCGACGCGCTCGAACACATGGGCAAGGTCGACATCGGCGGCCTCCAGGTGGACTACGGGCCGAAAAACCACACCGGTTTGAAATACGTTGAGCTGTCCATCATCAGCGCCGACGGAAAGTTTCGGCGCTGATGGACTGTGCGAGCCGGCGCAGAAGCGGTCAGGCTGGCGGCACCGCTGCCTCGAGATCGTCGAAGAACCCGGACGGCACCGGCTCCTGCTGGCCGTATTCGATGGCATCCCCGACTTCCAGGAGCTCCTGCATTGCCGTGGCGGGCGACGCAGGCGCAAGCGCACCGGGAGTGGTCGGCGCGGGAGAGTCTGCGTCAGCAAGATCATTCAGGTCCAGCTTCGCGATGAACAGCTCGCGAACCTTGCTTGCGCTCGGCAAGGCCGCCTCGTTCCACACGAAAACCGCGACGCCCGCTGCCTTCAGCACTTGCGCCTTGCGCTTGTGCCGCTCAAGGGAGGCGTCCGTGGGCTGTGGCGGCTGAATCTCGATGGCCGCGATGACCCGGGAGCTGAAGTCGCAGACAAGCAGGTCAGCAGTCTGCCGCCCCACCTTGTGCAGCCACAGGCTGTACGAATGTCGGGTCGGTACGCGGATGAAGCGTTGCAGCGGAACTTGCGACAGCACGAGGTAGCCGGGCAGCGCACGCCGCAAGAGGTCGAGGGCCTGCCGTTCCGGCGCGGTCATCACCCGCACGGCCTCCGGCGGCCAGGCCTCGACAACGTCCAGCCGCTGCTCGGCGTCAGCGCGGCTGTTGGCTCCGGCCGAGCGCCTTCGTATCCACATCACCAGTGCAAAAAACAACGATGACAGCAGCACTGCTGCAATCGCGGAGTAAAGGGTATTCATGTCGGCGAACGGCGAACCCGAAGTGCAGGCAGGCTATTGCGGGGAACAACAGCCGTCAACGCATCGCGATCGCACCGCAGCGGCCGCCGCTCATTCGTGCGCGCAAATGACTCTCCATTTGTTCCAATGGGTTACTCTTCATTGCGAAGTGCAATTCGGCCCGATGACTCAGCCATCCCTTGTTGCGACCGATCAACCGCTGGCGAGGAAGCGCTCCACCAAGGCGAACTGCTCCGGTGTGTTAAGCGCTGGCGCGTGGCCGCATCCGGGAATGGTGACAACGACTGCCTGGGGTCCCCGTCGCCGCATCTCCTCCGTCGTCGATACGAGGAGCAGGTCGGAGTCCTCGCCCCGCAGGCAAAGCACCGGCAAGTCCAGCGAGTCCCAGGCCGACCAGAGGTCGTAGTCATTGGGATGCGAGATGAACTGCTGCGCCATGGCCGGGTCGTAATGGGTCGTGACGCGCCCGTCGGCCAACCTGCGGGTCGATGTTTCCGTCAAGCGCCGCCATTGCGCATCGCTCATCCAGCCATAGGGCTTGTAGATCGAACGGAAATATTGCTCCAGTTCGCTCACGGTGTCGAAGGCCTGCGGCTGCCCCGCGTAACTACGGATGCGCTGAATTGCCGCGGGCGCCAGGCTCGGCCCGTTGTCGTTGAGCACCAGCCGTACGATCCGACCGCGCAAGGGACCGGCCGCCGCAAGCGTTCCGATCGCGCCGCCCATCGAGGTGCCGAGCCAATGGAAGCAATCGAGCCCGAGCTGGTCAACCAGCGACACCGCGAGCTTCACGTAGAACGACATGCAGTACTCACGCTCCGGCTCCCTTGCCCATTGAGACAGGCCGCGCCCTAGCGTGTCGGGGCAGATCACGCGATAGCGGTGCGCGAGGTGTTGGGCGATGTCGTCCATGTCCCGGCACGTACGCGCGAGTCCGTGCCAGGCGATCACGACGTCGTCGTGCTGCGACCCCCACTCGGTGTAGTGGATCTCGCGCCCTTCACAGCGCAGATAGTGGGAGCTGAAGTTCATCGAGTACCCCTCGTCGATCGGGCGCGCGTCAATTCGGTGCAGGTCATCCGGCAGCATTTGCGTGTTGCAATGTTCAGGCCGCCCGCGCCGATGCTGCACGTTGCCTCAGACGTCCCACAACGCCTGTCGGGAAGTAATAGACGGACAGCACGAACAGCACGCCGAGCCACAGCAGCCAGCGG
>DASTGE010000709.1:0-2840 GCA_035719405.1 Burkholderiaceae bacterium | reverse complement strand
CGCAACTGGAAGGAGAAGACGGGCTACACCTACGGGCTGCACGGCACGCCGACCACCTTCACCCTGGAGGAGCGCATTGCCACGCTGGAAGGAGGCTTGCAGACGCTGCTCGCGCCGAGCGGGTTGTCGGCCATCACGCTCGTCAACTGCGCATTGCTGAGCGCGGGCGACGAGGTGCTGTTGCCCGACAACGCCTATGGTCCCGGCAAGGAGTTTGCGATGCGCGAGCTTTCGCGCTGGGGCATCACTCATCGCTTCTACGATCCGATGGACGTGCCCGCCTTCGAGGCCATGATCGGCCCGGGAACGAGGCTGGCGTGGGTGGAGGCGGCAGGCTCCGTCACGATGGAGTTTCCCGACGTACGGGGCCTCGTGCAGGCGACGCGGGCCAAGGGTGTCATCACTGCCCTCGACAACACCTGGGGTGCGGGCTTGGCCTTCGACCCGTTCGCGCTCGGCGTCGACATCTCGATGCATGCGTTGACGAAGTACCCATCCGGCGGCGGTGACGTGCTCATGGGCTCGGTGACCACGCGCGACGAAGAGTTGCACATCAAGCTCAAGTACGCGCACATGCGCTGGGGGCTGGGCGTGGGTGCGAACGACGCCGAGGCGATTCTTCGCTCGTTGCCGACGCTTCCGCTGCGCTACGACGCGCAGGATGCGGCGGCGCGCGTCGTGGCTGGCTGGCTGCGGCAGCGTTCCGAGATCGGGCAACTACTGCATCCGGCGTTCGAAGGATCGCCGGGGCACGGGCACTGGAAGGCCTTGTGCACGCGCGCGGCCGGGCTGTTCTCCGTGCTGTTCGACGAGCGCTACGACAGCAGGCAGGTCGATGCGTTCGTCGATGCGCTTCAGCTGTTTCGGATCGGCTATTCGTGGGGCGGTCCCGTGAGCCTCGTGGTGCCCTATGACCTGAGCGGCATGCGCATGCTCCCGCAACCGTACCGGGGCACGCTCGTGCGCTTCTCGATCGGCCTCGAGGATCCACAGGACCTGATCGCGGACCTGGAACAGGCGCTGTCGCATCTGTAGCGTGCGGCGCAAAGGCCGGCGCTTCGTCAATGCGCTTCGGCGGCCTTTGCCGATTCCCCACGATCGCTCCCCTGTCCTCGGTGGTGCCGTTGAAGTACAGGTTCAGCGCGACAACCGTCAGCGTGTACAAGGCCCGCAGGGGTCTGCCCGAGGGGATCACCCGGCGACCGTCAGCCGCCCTTCGGTCCCACCTTGTGCCGCATCAGCCGTCCGCGCTCGCGCTCCCAGTCGCGCTTCTTCTCCGTCTCGCGCTTGTCGTGCTGTGCCTTGCCCTTTGCGAGAGCCACCTCCACCTTCACCAGGCCGTTCTTGTAGTGCAGGTTGAGTGGCACCAGGGTGAAGCCTTTTTGCTCGACCTTACCGATGAGTCGCCGGATCTCCTCCTTGTGCATCAGCAGTTTTTTGGTGCGGTCAGCCTCGGGCTTGACATGGGTGGAAGCGCTGCGCAGGGCATTGATGCGGCAGCCGATGAGCTGCAGCTCGCCGTCGCGGATCACCACGTAGCCGTCGGTCAGCTGAACCTGCCCGGCGCGGACGGCCTTGATCTCCCATCCGGTGAGGGAAATGCCTGCCTCGTACTGCTCTTCGATGTGGTACTCGAAGCGGGCGCGTCGGTTCTCGGCAATGAGGGGGGAAGCCATAATGCCCCGATTGTATGAAGCATGTCAGAAAGTCCGTCCTGCTCTGGTACTCGCCCCGGGAGATGTACGAATTGGTGACCGCGGTGCACGATTACCCCCGCTTCCTGCCGTGGTGTGACAAGGCGGAAGTGCTCGCGCATGACGATGGGGGCATGACCGCCCGGCTGCATCTGCAATACGCAGGCCTGCGACACACCTTCACCACGCGCAATGAACATGTGCAGGGGCGGACGGTACTCATGACGCTCGTCGATGGGCCGTTCTCGCGCCTGGACGGCACGTGGGAGTTCGTTCCTCTGGGAACACCGGGCGCCGAGGGCGATCCTCCCGCATGCCGCATCGACTTCGACATGGCTTATGCGTTTTCCAGCAAGGCGCTGGAGGCTGTGCTGAATCCGGTGTTCGACCGCATTGCCAACACCTTCGTCGATGCCTTCGTGAAGCGCGCGGAACAGGTGTACGGCGCGCGATGAGGCAATGATGGCCCGCAAGGACGACTCAATGACGTCGCGATGGCATGGAGAGGATGACCCGATGAAGATCGAGGTGGTGTTCAGCCCTCGGGCGGGGGAGGTCGATCGCACACTGCTCGATCTTCCGGAAGGCAGCAGCCTGCGGCGCGCGCTGCATGCGAGCGGCCTGCTTCAGCGCCACCCTCAGCTCGATCTGGAGCGGGATGATCTGTGCATCGGTATCTGGGGGCGCCGGCAACCCTTGGAAACACGCCTGAGGGAGCGCGACCGGGTCGAGGTCTACAGGCCGCTCCTCGTCGACCCGAAGGAAGCGCGCCGGCAACGGCTGCGGGAGCAGCGATCGGGCGCTGCGATGTCTAGCGGCAATCGGACGCGATGATGTCGCGCGCCCGCTGCATGTCGGCGGCCCGCTGCCGGTCGTCGATGATCTCGCGCTCGCCCTTTTCATTGACCCGCGCAACCCGAATCCCGCTTTCCAGCGTGCGCAGCTGCTCCTGAGCACGTGCGCAGTTGTCTGCCTTGACAGCGTGCTCTCGCTCCTCTTCGCGCTTCTGCGCCTGCTGCTTCTCGGCTTCCGCCCGCCGCAGGCGTGCGTCGAGGTCGGGATCGGTCCGCGCCTTTTCGGGTGCCGACGCACCCGAGGCCGGGCTTGCCGCGGCCATGGCCGCCGCCGCACGCTTGGCGGTTTGCG
>DASTGE010000708.1:0-2644 GCA_035719405.1 Burkholderiaceae bacterium | reverse complement strand
GGCCACCGTCCGATCGCAACAAGGCGCCCCGAAGGGCGCCTTGGGAGTGAACGGCAAAGCCCCTGGAGTTACTTTACCAAGCGGCGCCGGATGAGACCCAGCCCGAGGATGCCGGTTCCGATGAGGGGAGCGTCCAGAAAGTGGGGGTATTAGCACGGAAGCGATATGACCAGCCGGTCGTTGCCGGCTGGGGATCGTGGATGAGGTGGGTTCTGCAGTTGGTCGAAACGGGGATCGACAGCCGGGCACGGAGTGTTCAGGTGCTGGAGATCAGCCGCCCCAACGACCTTGGCGATATCGCGAATCTGGGGCTGACGCTGCCTGAGGCAAAGGAGCTTCTGGTACGGGTGCAGCAAGCGGTCGTTGCCGCGCAAGCCCGCGATCATGCGGTTCTGCGGCCGGATTGCTTGGCCTGCGGCGGTGGATGCCACGTCAAGGATTGGCGGCTTCGCCAGGTCGCGACGCTGTTCGGCGGGGTGACTGTGCGGCTGCCGCGGTTTCGCTGCACTGAGTGTGGCCGCATCGAGCCGGGTGTCAGCTGGCCATCGCATTGTCGGTCGACACCGGAGCTGGATCAGCTGCGAGCCCACCTTTCCGCCCTCATGCCGTATCGCGTGGCCGCTGGCGTGCTGGAGCATCTTCTGCCGGTCGAGGCTGGAAAGAGCCCCGAGACGTTACGCGGCCATACGCTCAAGGCCGGGGAGCAGCTTCGCGATGCCACGGTCAAGCGGGCGCCCGCCGCGTCGTGGCGGCATTCTGTTGTTGTCCACTGTACCGCCCGCAGTTGTTGAGACACCGGGTTGAAGCTTAAGCGGCGAGGGCCGCGGGTTGAAGCTGTTTCCGTCGGAACGCTGTGGGTGTGATGAAGCCGTGTCGCTCGATGAGCCAGGTGGCATTGTAGGTTTGCCGAAAGGCGAGCAGCGCCTGTCGCAGATCCTCGATCGTATCGAAGGTCCGCACCCAGAGGAGGTTCTCTTTCAGCGTGCGGATGAACCGCTCGGCGCAGCCATTGCCCTCGGGCGCACGGACGAAGGCGGGAGAGCTTTCCGCACCGAGGAACTCGAGCTCCTTCTGGAAGGCGTCGGACATGTATTGCGATCCATGGTCGTGGCGGATGGAAAGGCCGCGAGCGATGTTCTTGGCAAAGCCGCCGAAGTGGTCGCGCACGCCCTGACGGATCGGTTCGAGCGCCTCGAAGCGGGTGGCACGCGATGCGGCGTGGATGCCGACGCACTCGACCGAGCAATGATCGACGGCGATGAACACCGCCGCCGGGCCCTCGCCGGTGACGGTCGTGGTCAGGTCGGTTCCCCACATCGTGTCCACCGTCTCCGGGATGATGGTCCCGTCGTGACTGCGCGGGCCGCGTGCCGATCCGACCCGGGACGGGGCGAGCAGGTCATTGTCGCGCATGATCCGCAGCACCCGGCGCTTCGAGGTCCGTACACCCATGATCCGCAGTCTGGCCCAGACCTTGCGGTGGCCTTCCCCATGAAAGGGGCTTCCGGAAAGGACGGCGCGGATGGCGGTGAGCAACGCCGTATCCGACATCGGCCCGGCCGGACCGCGTCGCGGCGCCGGTTCTGTTCGTGGCGGAGCCCGGTGGCGGTAGACGGTTGCGCGTGGGCTGCCCCAGACGCGGCAGACCAGAGCGACACCATAGGGCTTCCCGCTGGAGGGGGAGACCGTGCGGCTCATCGCTTCGACCTCCGCCGATCCAAAGGGCGTCCCGACTCCAGGTTCGCGATCTTCTGTTCCAGCAGTTCGTGCTCGAGCAGCATTTCGCCGAGCCGCGCCTTCAGCCGCTCGCTCTCGAGTGTCTCGCCGTCCATCGGCCGGCTCGTCAGGGCGGCTTCGCCTGCGGCAAGGAACGAATCACGCCATGAGCTCAGCGTTGCCGCGGTGACGCCCAGGGAGCGCGACACAGTCTCCAAGTCCTCGCCGCGCAGCAAACGAAGCACGGCATCTCTCTTGCGCGGCCGCGACATCCGTCCGCCTCGTCCAACTCCAATCGCACCCGAAGCCGTTGCTGTTTCCGTCATCGCCTGCACCTCTTTTGCGGGACAAAGTCCGCTAATGAGGTGTCTCATTCAACCGTGGAGCGGGGGACCACCCTGTTCGGGCAGTTCCCGTTCCTGCGCAAGCTGTTCGCCGACGGCGCCTACGCCGGGCCGGTCTTTCAGCACGGCGTCTCCGGCGCGATGCGCAGCCTGGCAATCGAGATCGTCAAACGCGCCGACCATGCCAGGGGCTTTGTGGTCGAACCCAAGCGTTGGATCGTCGAGCGCTCCATTGCCTGGCTCAACCGCTGCCGCCGGCTTGCCAAGGATTGGGAAAACCGCAACCACAACGCGCTCGCATTCCTCCGCCTCGCCTCCATCCGCCTCATGCTCAGAAGGCTCTGCAATCCCTCATGAAGTCTCCGGACGGACTCTTACTCTTTATGCGCTAGGTGAAGGGATGGACAACCCGCCTTGCGAGGTGTCGGAAGCCCCGGGCGAGGTCCCTGTCCCTTCATTCCTGCCCTGCTCCTTCTTACGTTTGCAGGCCAGAGAACCGGGATTCCCGTTTATGGCCGAAGGTTTGACCTTGAGCGCGAGTGCCGCCGCGCAGATCGACGCCGAACACCGGCAGGGCGTTGACG
>DASTGE010000707.1:0-5327 GCA_035719405.1 Burkholderiaceae bacterium | reverse complement strand
GGCCCAAGGCTGTTTTTCCTTTTGGGGGCAGACCTTTCCAATCTTCTACGGTATCGGCCCGTACTGGTGAAGCAGGTGCGAGACAGGCATGAAACGAAATGGCGAGCGGGCAGGGCAGGGTTCAAACGGAAAAGCGGACGGAGAGAGTGTGAATATCAGAACGTTGACATCGGGCCTCATGGCCGCAATGGTTGCGCTCGCGCCGATCGTGGCGAGCGCGGCCGACTGGTACGTCCACGGTACCCTCAGCAACATCACGAGCACTGCGGAGGGGTTGCTCGTGATGCTCGACAGCGGAACACCGACCAATTGCGCCGGAACTCCGTACGGCTGGATGCTGATCAAGGAAGCGAACAAGACCATGGTGGCGACGGCGCTGACCATGTGGCTTTCCGGGCAGCGTGCCGTGACGATCTATACGAACCCGTTCAGCAGCGGGCAAAGCTTTTGCGTGGTGAGCCAGATCGATCCGGATTGACCCTGCGAAGGGATGTCTCTTGCATTGCCTCAAACGCTCTTGTGATCTGTGATGGCAATTCACTCATGAAAATGCTTCGGAGGGAGGCGCGTATGCCAGGAACAGTTGCAATCCAGACGGTCCTTGCATCTCGGTGCAAAGTGCTGATGCGAAGAATTGCTCTAACAATAACTGTTGTCGCCTCGCTATTGTTCTCGGCAGAGGGTGCTCAGGCTCAGGTCGCGGTGACGGACAGCGGAACGGCAACCTATTCACACGCGATTGACGTTCCTCCAGGTGTCGCCGGTATGTCACCTAAGCTGGGACTCATTTACTCTGCAGGAGGCGTCAACGGACCGGTGGGTTACGGCTGGAGTGTGCAGGGTATTTCCAGCATCACGCGCTGTCCTGCCATCAGGGCCGTTGACGGAAGGGTTGGAGGCGTTACTTACACCGCCAGCGACAAGCTGTGCCTGGATGGGCAGCGGCTGATCCAGACGGATGAGAATGGCAGCCCGACAGCGACGAGCAATGCCGCTGGAGTGCTGGTGAGCGGCCAACCCGATGACGCAAAGGGATTGGCAAGCGGCGCGTACCGCGAATTCCGCACCGAGAAGGACATGTACGCGCGCATTCGGGCCTATGGATACGCCAACGGCGACAGCAGCGGCGCGAGCGGGCCGGCGTATTTCCGGGTGTGGACCAAGGCAGGTCAAGTCTATGAGTATGGTGCTGGGCCGGCCAGCGACGGCAACACGAAGGCGCTGATCAGCCCGTACGGCAAGACGGTGGCGAGTGTCTGGGCGGTCGCCCGCATCACCGACACGCTCGGAAATTCCATTGACTTCAAGTACGAGCAGCGCGACCTTGCGTGGGGCAGCGGCCCGACGGCTGGCGATCCCACGTACGGGCACGAGTGGAACATCGCCGAAATCCAGTACAGCGGGAACAAGGTCGTTTTCAACTACGCAGACCGGGCAATGTCGACCGGCAGCCCGGCAACGGTGCCGCACGACCGCGCCGAGGCGTATCACATGGGCGGTAAGAACGTGAGCGTGCGTCTGCTCCAAAGCATCACGACGTATGTCAACGAAGCGGGGAATATGGGTGCGCTCGGCGCGGGGACGGGCATGCCGGTGAAGACCACGCGGCTCGCCTATGAGAACGGGCCGGTCACGGGAAGGAGCCGCCTGAAGAGCATACAGACCTGCGCCGGAGGGCCGAACAGCCTGAGGTGTCTCCCGCCTGCCGGCTTCACCTACCGCAACGGCGGTGACGACTCGTATACGGACAGTGGTGCCTTCAGCCTGAAGGACTTGACGCTGTCTAGTGCGACAGGAAATTACGGCATTTTGCTCGGCGATTTCAACGGCGACGGCAAAACCGATCTCATCAGATGGGCAGACATTCCGGCTGAGAATCAGCTGTATCTGAGTAATGGCGATGGCAGCTTTACGCGTGTTTCGAACGGCACTGGCGCGGGGCAGTTCAACATCACGGACCATAACCTCTTCAAGAGTGATCGCTGCTACTACTCCACGATTGCGGACATCAACGGCGATGGGTTGACTGACATTCTTCGTTATAGCGCCGTGAAAGATGTCAAGTTCAACCCGTGCAACTTCTCGGATCGACAGCCGGATGCCGGGCAGGTTGTCATCTACCTGAACAACGGGGATGGCTCGTTCAACAAGGTGATGCTGTCCGGGCCAATGCTGCTGCGCAAGGACGGTGATTTTATTCCCTGCGAGAAGGACCTGGGTTGTGATCCGATGCCGGATCCTTATCCCCAATGGTGGCAACTTCGTGCCTCAGGTCATCAGTGAACAGTGTGACAGGCCGCTGGACTTCAACGGAGATGGCCGCGTCGATTGCCTGCGGACATCCAACAACGGCACGGCATACGGCAACGCACTTCGGGTTGCCGTCGGGGGGCAACCCATCTGTGCCGGTGGCGGGTTTCAACCTCACGAGTGTCGGGAAAGAACTGGGTGGCGCCGGCCAGAACAACGTGGGGTCCGTGCTTGTGGATGTGAACGGCGACGGACGAACTGACATCATCCGGTGGAAGGACGACCCGAGTCAGAACGCTTTGTATATCAGCAACGGCGACGGCACCTTCACGCAATCCACCAGCTTCGGCTTCACGTCGGTGCAACTTAAGAAGAGTGACGGCAGCGGCGATTTCGTGGTGGCTGACTTCACAGGTCGAGGCAACGTCGAGATCCTTCGGATGGTTGCCAATCCAAGTTCCGTGAATCCCAATCACCTGTATCTGAAGCAAGAGGCGGCGCCCCCTGATCTTCTGACCACCGTCACCTCTTCGACGGGCCTTGTAACGCGGCTCTCCTATGCTCCATTGAGCAATACGAACTGGACCGTTTCAGGAGGGGCGACCCTCTACACATCGGGCGGCAGCTTTATCCCGAGCTACACGAGCGCGCGCACGCTCAATCGGCCGGTGACGGGCCCGTCAGCGATCTATCCGAAAGTGGATCTTCCCCCGCCTCCGATGTATGTGGTGGTCGGGCTGGATGCCGACAGCGGCGTGAACGGGAGCAAAGTCCAGACCTATTATTCGTACAGCGGCCTGCGTGCATCACTCGACGGCCGGGGTGTGTTGGGTTTCGCCCAGGTCAGCCAGCAACGAGTCGGTGCCAACGGCAAACCGCTGACGACCACGACGTCCTACCTGCAGGATCATCCGTACCTCGGGGTTGCGAGTACAACGCAAACCGTCCAAGGCGCGCTTGGAAACAGCGGCCCCGTACTCAGCCGCACTGCCAACGTTTACTGCGACAAGGCCTACAGCGCCAACGCGCCATCCATTGGCGCCGGAGGCGTTTCACCTGCTTCATGCCAGCCGACGGGTACTCGTCCTCTTGTCTGGCGGCCATACCTTTCAGAATCACTCGAAGAGGGCTGGGATCTGAACGGTGCGCAATTGCCGACGACAAGGACGACCAACGCATTCACCACGGGAGGTGACCTGCTCACGGCCACCGCGACGACGCAGGTCACCACGCCGGGGTTGATGAGCGGAGATCCGGTGCAGACCTTCACGAAGGTGACGAGCAATACGTACTTTACCGACGACACCAGTTGTGCCGACTACCGGACCTGCAATTGGGTACGTGGGCGTCTGAAAAGCTCCGCGGTGACGAACACAGTGCCCAACCTGCTTGCGAGCATCACGACCGGTGCGGGTACTGCAAACGGTGCCGCGTCGACGGCCGGTAATGCCTCTTTACCGAGCGTGATCTCGCCAACAGTACTCACTGCGATTTTGCAGCTGCTGCTGGACGACTAGCGGCCGCTGACTGCTATTTGAATAGAACCAGATCGATCTGTCCCGGCCGCTGAGTCGAGCCGAGAAGGGAAGAGCCATGATGAGGGAGTTCAAAGGAAGTCGGGTGGGAAAGGCGACGCTGAGTATCGCGCTGCTGCTCACGCTGATCCTGCCAGCGCGAGCCCAGGTGCCGGCTAACGTCTACAGCTACAGCCGCACCAGTAGTTTCACCTACTACACCGCCGCTGACGGGGCCAAGAACGGCCTGCTGAAGACGGAAACGGTGGAGCCGAACAACGCGCAATCGTGCGTGACGACGACCTACGCCTACGACGCATACGGAAACAAGGCGAGCGCGACCACCAGCAATTGCACGGGCGCGACCGGACGGGCGCTCTTCAGCAGCAGAAGCTCCGGCGGCACCTACGCCAGCCAAAGCGTGAGCCTCAACGGCACGACGGTCACGATCCCCGCTGGGCTGTTTGCCACCAACGCAACGAACTCTCTGCAGCAGAGCGAGAGCCGCCAATACGACCCGCGCTTCGGGGCTGTGACAAAGCTGACCGGTCCGAACGGCCTGGCTACTCAGTGGATCCTCGACGCGGACGCAAGGTCAAGGAGTTGCGCGCTGACGGCACCAGCACTGTCACTGCCTACTGCGTGCTGAGCGGCCGCGGGCTGGACGCACGCGCCAACAGCAGCACGACCTATGGCGACCCGATCAGCTGCCCGACCCCCGCCTCGGGCGAAGCGACCGCCGACGCCGTGGCGTTCACGCATGTCGAGCCGCGCGGCGCCAATGGCACGAAGATGGGACCGTTCGTGCGCGTGTACACCGACCGGCTGGGCCGCGAGATCCGCACCGTCACCGAAAGCTTCGATGGCAGCGCTCAACGCAGCGGCTTTGCGGGTGCGCTGATCGCAAAGGACACGGCCTACAACGCGTACGGCGCGCAAATCCTGCAGACCCAGCCGTACTTCCTGTCGACCGGCTCCAGCACCACGACGGGCAGCAACGACATGGGCGTGGTCAAGACCGACTACGACGTGCTGGGCCAACTCGTGTGGCAGCAAAGCCCAAACGAGCTCGCCAACGGTCAGGCCACCACGATGGCCTACGACGTGCTGGGACGCCTGAGCAGTCGCACCGATCCCGAATACACCAGCAACTGGCACTACGACACCTACGCCGACGGCAGCGCGTGCAACAAAGGCGTGGGAAAACTCTGCGAAAGCAAGACCACCAGCGGAATCGACCGCAAGAATTACTACGACAGCTACGGCCGGCCGTTGAGCAGCCGAACCGACATCAGCAACGGCCCCAGCTTCGGCAGTGCGGTCGGCTACGATCCCACCACCGGACGCATCACAAGCCAGACCTACCCGAGCGGTCTGCAGGTCGGCTACGCCTACACCAGCCGCGGCTATCAGGATAGGCTCGTTGTTATGACCCGCGAAGATTTCGGCTCACGGTCCCGGCCTATTCGAGGATGAGCGGAGCCCGTTGTCCCGGGACGAAACGGGAAGAACTTGGGCCTCGAGCAAGGCGAAACGCTGATGTTGGCCCGCAATGAACAACGC
>DASTGE010000706.1:0-2094 GCA_035719405.1 Burkholderiaceae bacterium | reverse complement strand
CAGGATCTCGGGCTGGTCACGCTGGAGGATGAAGCGGTACAGGTTACTCCCGCGGGGTGGTATTTCGTGCGCGCCGTCGCGATGGTGTTCGACCGCTACCTGCAGGCCGATGCTCATCGCGGGCGCTTCTCGCGGATCATCTGATGGATGCGTGGGGGCCTCTTGCCGCGTCGGCCTTGATGGGACTGGCCGGCATGCCCCATTGCGCCGCGATGTGCGGAGCGACGTGCAGCGCATTGGTGAATGGCGACAGACGGCCCAAAGGCATGCTGGCAGCTCGCTGTGGCACAGGTCTGCTGTCGTTGGCGTCGAGAAGCGCAACGTCCCGGACATGGTCGTTCCACTTGGCGCGGATTGCAGGCTACGCGACAGCCGGTGCCATCGTCGCTTCCAGCGTGGGCGCCGTGCGCAGCCTTCTTTCATGGGCACCGTGGCTGCATCCCCTGTGGACGATGCTGCATGTCGCCGCGCTTGCCTTTGGACTGTGGATGCTCGCCACCGCACGCATGCCGGCGTGGGCCACGGCGACGCACACGGCTGCGCCCCAGGCATCGGGCGGATGGCAGTCCATGCGCGGACCCGTGCGGGCCGGAATCGCCGGGGCGGCATGGATCGCCTGGCCCTGCGGCCTGTCTCAATCAGCGCTTCTGCTGGCCGCGCTGAATGACGGCGCGACAGGCGGAGCTGTCAGCATGGCCGCGTTCGCCCTCGCCTCGTCGCCTGGACTGGCACTGATGCCTCTGGTGCTTCAGCGTGCACGCGGTGCTGCCAAAGGCGGCATTGGCTGGCCGGTGCGGATGGCTGGCGCTGCGCTGGTGGTTGCGTCCGCCTGGGCGCTCGGACATGGCCTGTGGCAGCGCGTGGCCGAGTGGTGCTTGACCTGATGATCGCTGATTCCGGCCAGGCCATTAATTAATGGGGCCTCAGGACTGGCGCGCCCGATCTCCAGGGTGCAAGGCGCCGGCCTCGATGTTCACGCACTGCCACCCTTGCCTCACCGCTTCCGACGTCGGACGAGGCCGCCCGTCACGACCAGACCCGCGACCATCAACGCATAAGTCGATGGCTCAGGGATGGGAGCCGCTCCGGTCACGAAGAAGGTTTCAGGACCGCCCGTAGCATTGGTCAATGATGCCGAAAGGCCGATGCGGTCGCCGGCGAAGCTCGTGCCGAGGGCGGCCTGCGCCTGCAGCAATTGGGCATTGTCGAGCCGGAACACGAAGCCCGAGTTGCCGATACCCGGGAAGGTCGACGTGAAAGTCCGGGAGCTGAAGGAGCCCGAATTGAACAACAGCGAGCCCGTCGGGCTGTAAATGTTCAACACCAGGTCGTTCAACGTAATGCCATTGTCCGCCGTCGTGCCCGGCTCGTCCGCGTTGAAGACGATGCGCAGATCCGCGAGCGAGGCGATCCCGAGGTCACCTAAGGTTCTCAGAGTCGTCTGCGACGCGCCTGTCTTCGCGTCGCCCGTGATGACCTGCGTATTGCCTGATCCTACGCCCACCGAGCCGCTTTCCGAGGTGGAGTTGGCCGGACTTTGCAACGTCAGTACCGTATTCACCGCACCCAGCCCGGTTCCCGAGAACTGCTGAGGTCCCACAAACTCCAATGAGGCCTGCGCCGCACCGGATGCCAATAAAAGCCCGCTCACAATTCCTAGAGTGAATTTCATCACTTGCTCCACCGACTCTTAAACTTGAGCCGTGGCCCGAGTAAGGCAAGCCATGTTCCTCTCGGCCTTGTCGTGTCCCCCGCGAATTCGGGGTGCATTGGGCACGAGGTTCGACCACTCGTCGTTGCCGGTCGCCCGCGCAAGCACGGATAAAACTCGAAGCCGTCCAGACAGGGGATTACCCGAACTTTGATAATCGGGTCGTTGCAGCTTGCCGATGAGTTTGCAAACAAGGCGCGCGATTTGTCTGAATCCGATCGCGGAAGAGTCTTGTCACAAATTGCAAAACAAAGCCGGGACGTGGATCACGTCTGCGGCTTCTGCTCCGGCACCCTGAGCTCACTCACCGTGTATCCGTCGTTCAGCAAAGCCTTGCGCAACCACTCCGGGTGCGGACCCTGCCCATCCCATGTCTCTCCGGT
>DASTGE010000705.1:0-4732 GCA_035719405.1 Burkholderiaceae bacterium | reverse complement strand
CAGCGGAGCGGCTTCAGCAAACCTGCAGGCAGAGTCCATCCGGCTTGACGGCCAATTCACAGTCGACGAGGGCCTCATCGACTTCAGCCGTTCCGACGCTCCGCGACTGGACGACGACGTCACCATTGTGCGTGCTCCACCGCCCGAAAGCGACTTGCTCCTGGCGGAGTCGCAGGCGCCGCCGCGTGCGGCGAGGCAGGTGAACGCAATCCTTCAGGTGGATCTGGGCGAGCGACTGCGTTTGCGCGGCCGCGGACTGGACGCATTGTTGCGGGGCGACTTGAAAATCACCACGCCTGGAGGACGGTTGGCCGTCCAGGGCACGGTGCGGGCCGAGAACGGCACCTATGCAGCGTATGGGCAAAAGCTCGACATCGAGCGCGGACTGGTCACCTTCACTGGCCCGGTGGAGAACCCGCGCCTGGACATCATCGCGCTTCGGCCCAACCTGGACGTGAGGGTCGGGGTGGCTGTAGCCGGCACGGCCCTGACGCCGCGAGTACGGCTGTTCTCCGAGCCGGAGATGCCGGACAGCGACAAGTTGTCATGGCTGGTGCTGGGTCGTCAGCCCGAAGGCCTCGGTCGCTCCGACACGGCCCTGCTGCAACGTGCCGCGCTCGCGTTGCTGGCAGGCGAAGGCGGTGGTGGTACTGATGCGGTCTTGAGGACGCTGGGGCTGGACGACCTCTCCGTGCGCCAGCAGGGCGAGGGCGATCTGCGCACGACTGTCGTGACCGTCGGTAAGCAGATCTCGCGGCGCTGGTACGTGGGCTACGAACGTGGCGTGACCAGCACGACCGGTACGTGGCAGCTGATCTATCGGATCGCCCAGCGCTTCACACTCCGCGCGCAGGCCGGTGAGGGCAACGCTGTGGATGTGATCTGGACGTGGCGGTGGAATTGAGCGGCCGTGGCGTATCGGGCGAATTCTCGACATGCGCCCACGGAAACTTTTGTAAGGGCAGAAGCGTCGTACAAAGTGGCTCTTAACATGCCCCTTTCACCGCAGGTTCCAAGAAAAAAGGGAGGTACCGGCGATGAACAGTGTTTTCGACTCGACCGTGCTCTCGCACAACCCGGATGCGGTGATGGTCGTGGATCCACGGGGCGGGGTCCTGTACTGGAACCCTGCCGCCGAGCGCATCTTCGGCTATGCGACTCATGAGGCGATCGGCCGGACGGTCGATGAGATCCTTGTCGCCCCGAACGATAAGGACGGCTTTGCTCGCGTGTTCGAGCGCGCGCTGCAATCCGGGCTATGCATCGACGAGGCGGTGCGGCGTCGCAAGGACGGTTCACTGCTCCATATGAGCTGCTCGACCGTGCCGGTATATCGGTCTGACGGCGTGCTGAGCAGCTTCGTGGTGACCACCAAGGACGTGACCGCATTGAAGCTGGCGCGCGACAGCGCGGTCGTGGCGGTCAAGTACGGCAACCTGCTCGAGCACACACCTGACGCCATCCTTATCGTGAACATAACCGGCCGCATCGTGCTCGGCAACGCTCAGGCGCAGCGGGTCTTCGGCTATGAACGCAAGGAGTTGATCGGCGAGCCGGTCGAGATGCTTCTGCCCGAGCGCTATCGTCGGTCGCACCTCGGTCACCGCACCAGCTTCTTCGCGCATCCGCGCACGCGCTCGATGGGGGCTGGCCTGGAACTGCATGGCCAGCGCAAAGGCGGCGAAGAGTTTCCGGTCGAGGTGAGCCTGAGCCCGCTCGATACGGAGGAAGGAGCGATGGTGATGTGCGCCGTGCGCGACATCACTGAACGCCAGGAATTGCGCAATCGCGCGGAGCGCAAGTTTCGCGACCTGCTGGAGTCGGCACCCGACGCAATGGTGATCGTGAACGATCGTGGTCAGATCGTTCTAGTCAACTCGCAGACCGTCACTCTCTTCGGGCACCGCCGCGAGGAACTGCTCGGGCGGTCCATCGAGGTGCTGGTGCCGGAGCGCTTCCACGGTGCCCATCCGGAGCACCGAAGGAATTTTTTCGCGCGCCCGAAGATGCGGCAGATGGGCGCGGGTCTCGAACTTTACGGACTGCGCAAGGACGGTAGCGAATTCCCCGTGGAGATCAGCCTCAGCCCCATACAGACCGAGGACGGTTTGCTGATCGCCAGCGCTATCCGTGATGCGAGCGAGCGCAAGCGCATCGAGCGTACGTTGCAGGAGGCCAATCGGCTGAAAAGCGAGTTTCTCGCCAACATGTCGCATGAGTTGCGCACGCCGCTCAACGGCATCCTCGGCTTCTCGGAGCTGCTCGTCGACGAGCGCATGGGCAAGCTCAACGACAAGCAGCGCGAGTATCTCAACGACATCCACCAATGCGGCAAGCACCTGCTGCAGCTGATCAGCGACGTGCTCGACCTGTCGAAAGTGGAGGCCGGCAAGATGGAGGTCGTGCCCGAACGGTTTGGTGCGCCGGCAGCCGCCGCCTCGGTCTGCGCGATCGTCTCGCCGATCGCGCGCAAGAAGCGGATCACCCTCACGACGCAGATCGACAACGGGCTCGGAGAGGTTTTCCTCGATGGGCAGAAGTTCAAGCAGATCCTGTTCAACCTCCTGTCCAATGCGGTGAAGTTCACCGATGACGGTGGCCATGTCGAGCTCACACTCGACGTCGACCACGATGGCATGCTGCGAATGCAGGTACACGACACCGGCATCGGCATTGCGTCAACGGACATGGGGCGTCTTTTCGACGCTTTCCACCAACTCGATTCGAGCCCTACGCGACGCTACGAAGGCACGGGCCTCGGGCTTGCGCTGACGCGTCGGCTCGTCGAACTGCAAGGCGGACACATCGATGTGAACAGCATCCTCGGCGAAGGCAGCACCTTCACGGTCCGGCTACCGATGCATGCGCGAACCACGGCGAGCGTTGCATCCGCGAGCGTCGCATGAAGTATCAGATTCTGATCGTCGACGACAACGCGCTGAACCGGAAGCTGGCGTTCGACCTGCTCATGCTCGAGAACTACGACGTGCATGCCTGCGAAGACGCGAACCAGGCGCTGCAGTGGCTGTCATCGGGTTACCTGCCCGATCTGGTACTGATGGACATCCAGTTGCCTGGCATGGACGGCCTGACTCTCACCCGCCACCTCAAATCCGAGCCGCGCTTCAGCCACATCCCGATCGTCGCGATGACGGCGTTCGCAATGAAGGGAGATGATCGCAAAGCAATGGACGCTGGCTGTTCGGGCTACATCACGAAGCCGATCGACACCCGCGCCTTCCCCGCGCAGGTCGCGGGCTTTCTGCCACTCAGCGCCGAGGACGAGCCGCCCCTGAACGTGATGATCGTCGAGGATGACAGAACCGACCTCAAGCTCGCCGGCGCTGCGGCGCAATTGAGCGGGTATCTGGTCCTCGGGAACACGACCGCGGAGGAGGCGATCCACAACTTGGCCGAGCGCCATCCGGATGTCGTGCTGCTCGACCTCAACCTGCCCGGCATCGACGGGCTGACTTTCGTGCGGCTGCTGAGATCGGACTCTCAGACACGCGACCTGCCAGTGGTCGCCATGACCGCCTATCCTGACGACTACCTGCGCGACCAACTCTTGAATGCGGGATGCACGAGCTTCCTGGTGAAGCCGGTGAACCGCACGCGGCTGTTGCAGGCGTTGCGCGACGCATGCAGGACGACACGACGGCCGGAGAGAGGCGAGGAATAGGTCTCGACGTGCTCCCGCGCCCGATGCGTAGAATCACGGGCTTCTTCCTCCCGCCGTAGTTCAATGGATAGAACGAGCGCCTCCTAAGCGCTAGATACAGGTTCGATTCCTGTCGGTGGGACCAAACAACCTTTCCACTCGGGTCCACGAGCTCCAACAACCTCCGATCCAGCCCTCCGGGCAGTAGTCCAAGGGCGTACTCATCGAGGGCGATCCGCTTTCGAATGGGTTGGACGTTGGGGGACTTGCGCGGTCATCATCGTCGGCAACGACAAAGGTCTTGGCCGAACCGATATTTCCGTTCAGCAGGCGTGGCGCGAGAGCGAGGCGTTTCAACGTAGTGCTTGCCGCCGTCGATGCCTTCCAGCCAGTGCTGTGCGGCAAGGGACTCCGGTGCGCGCAACGTCACTTGGCGCAGGGAGCCCGGCGCGTGAACAGGTCACGCGAGCGAGTCGTCGGGCTGCTCGGGACGCTCCAGCAGAACCAGCAGATCCAATAGTGCCTGACACTGGTTGCCCGAAACCAGCAGGGCCTGCTCGGAAGCGAGGCAGGCGCCGTCGACGATGAAATCGGCAAATCAGTCAGCGACTTGTGAGTCACCTCGGCGGCACGGCGCGGCACGGCCTCCTGTTTCAGCCTGGCACGCAACCCGAGACGGGGCGGAACGGTGAGCGGGCGAGGATGCGACGGCAGTGATGACGGCGCCTCTCTTGTTCGCTTGTTCGATCAACTCTGAGCCCCGCGCCACGCCGGGATCCCGGCCAAGAAAAAGGGCCCGGAGATCATCCGAGCCCTTGTAGATGGGGGCGGGTAGTTTACCCAGGGGCAAAACGGTTCCCGAGCTTACGAGCACTGGGGCGGGCTGCTTCGGGTTGGCGGGTAGTCTCCGACAATTTCAACCCGCGCCAGTGTTGGCGCCGACCGAAATTTGACCCACTTGTGAAGGTTGTGCCGATCGAAATTTGACCCGGGTGTTCGACCTACCCTGCTGCTTTTTAGTGCAGCGGGGGAAGCAAGGAGTGATCACCATGGCCATGATTGGCAAGATCA
>DASTGE010000704.1:0-2655 GCA_035719405.1 Burkholderiaceae bacterium | reverse complement strand
GCCACAATAGGTTCATGGCCAACCACACGCGACCGATCGGCGTCGACCAGATCGGCGAGTTCGATGCGCTGATCGACGCCCGGTCACCTTCGGAATTCGCACTCGACCACCTGCCCGGCGCAATTAGCTGTCCGGTTCTGGACGACGACGAACGCCGCATCGTCGGCACGCTGTACGAGCAGCAAGGCGCGTTCGAGGCGCGGCGCGTGGGCGGGGCGATGGTCGCCGCCAACCTCGCGCGTCACTTGCAGGAGCGCTTCGCGGACAAGCCGGGCGAGTGGCGGCCCCTGGTTTACTGCTGGCGTGGCGGACTGCGCAGCGGATCGATGGTGACCTGGCTGCGCATGGTCGGATGGGACGCGCAACAGCTGGCAGGCGGCTACAAGAGCTGGCGACGGCATGTCATCGTCCTCATCGAACACCTCGCGCCGCAACTGAAGTTCCGCGTGCTCTGCGGCGCGACCGGCAGTGCCAAGACCAGGGTCCTGCAAGCCTTGGCGGCGGAGGGCGCGCAGGTGCTCGATCTCGAAGCAATGGCGCGCCACAAGGGTTCGGTGCTGGGTGCGCTGCCAGGTGTCGAGCAGCCTTCGCAGAAGGCCTTCGAGACTGACATCGCCGATGCCCTGTCACGCATCGACCTTGCGCGGCCGGTGTACGTCGAGGCCGAGAGCCGGCGCATCGGCAGGCTCGCAGTGCCGCTGCCGCTGCTGGAGAACCTGAGAGCCAGCCCCTGCATCGAGATCGATGCCACACCCGCCGCCCGCCTGGAGTACCTCCTGCGCGACTACGCCTATCTCGGCGACGACCGCGAGGAGCTTGTGCGCAAGATCGGGCTGCTGCACGGGCTGCAGCCGAACGAGACGCTCGCGCGCTGGCAAGGCTGGGCGGCGGAGGGGCGGCTGCCCGAACTGTTCGGCGAGCTGATGTCGACGCACTACGACCCGCTGTACGCCCGCTCGCAGAACTCGCATCTGCTCAAGTTGTGCGAGGCGATGAAGCTGCCGACGGACGACCTCTCGCCGGCCGGCATCGACACGCTCGCGGCAGCCATCCTGGCGCGCGAGCCTCGGCCCATAGAACGTGCTTCAGGCGTTGTCACCGGAGACTGAGAAGGGCTCGTGCGCATCGGCCTCATCTCCGACACCCACGGCTTGCTGCGCACGGAGGCACTGGCTGCAATGCACGGCAGCGATGCCATCGTCCATGCCGGCGACATCGGCGGCCCCGCGATCCTCGATGCGCTGTCCGCCATCGCGCCCGTCACGGCAGTGCGAGGCAACAACGATCACGGCGATTGGGCCGCGGCGCTGCCAATGACGGCGCGACTGAAGGCAGGCGATGTCATGGTGCATGTGCTGCACGACCTGAAGCTGCTCGACATCGACCTTCGAGCTGAGGGCGTCCAGGTGGTGGTCGCCGGGCATTCGCATCAGCCGAGTGTCGAGTGGCGCAGTGGCGCGACGAGGTTCTCTATGTCAACCCTGGCAGCGCCGGCCCGCGGCGCTTCCGGCTGTCCGTCTCGGTGGGTGAATTGCGAATCGACGGTGATGAGATCCGGGCGAACTGCATTGCGCTCGACGTGGCGCCCGGTCGGGGTAGCCTGACAAGAACTCGCAGCCGCGGCTGACTGAAGCGTTCGCACGCGGCAGGTAGGGTGCGAGTGAGCACCCGGCCCCACTTCCCCATCACGATGGAGCACACCATGACACAGTTGACCCGACTTGCCGCCATCGCCACGACCGCGCTTGCCTGCTTTGCCACCGCGGGCTGTGCGGACATGACTCACCGCGAAAAGACCACTGCCATTGGCGCAGGCGTCGGCGGTGTTGCCGGCTCGGTTCTGACGAACGGCAGTGCGCTCGGCACGGTCGGCGGCGCGGCGGTCGGCGGCGTGATCGGCAATGAGGTTGGCAAGCGGCGTCGCTGAATCGCGAGCGTATCGATTCCCTCTCCCCTCCCCGGGAGAGGGACTGGCGGGGCGGAAAGGGAGTTTCAGGCGCGGCCCAGCCACTAGAATCGCCACCCCTGCATTCTCCGTGGTTGTCCCCGCCGCTCACCCAGAGCTGAGTGAGCCGCAGCCCTTGAGCAGTGAGCCTGCACCGCCTGATCGCCCGCTTCGTCCTGCGCCATTGGCAGGCCTACGCCTCGGCGGGCGTCATGCTCGCGGCGATCGCCCTGCTGACCGTGTGGCTGCCGCGCAAGGTCGGTCAAGTGGTCGATGGCCTTGCCGCGCGCCAGTTGCAGGGCTCCGACCTGATGCTCCAGCTTTCGCTGCTGATCGCCGCGGGCCTTGCGATCTACTTCCTGCGCGTCGGGTGGCGGCTGCGCCTGTACGGCGCCGCGTACCGTCTGGGGCTCGAACTGCGCGCCGCCCTCTTCGAGCGCTTGTCCATCCAAGGCCCCCGCTTTTACCAGACGCACCGCACGGGCGACCTGATGGCCTTGGCCACCAACGACATCGATGCCGTCGAAATGGCTGCGGGCGAGGCTCTGCTTGCCGGCTTCGACGGCACGCTCACCCTGGTGCTGGTCGTCGCCATGATGACGTTGGGGGTCGACGGACGGCTGGCGGCTGTGGCGCTGCTGCCCTTCCCTTTCATGGCGCTCGCATTCTGGAGGATCTCCCGCCATGTTCATGACGCCTTCAAGGCCTCG
>DASTGE010000703.1:0-5842 GCA_035719405.1 Burkholderiaceae bacterium | reverse complement strand
TGTTCCAGCGGCTTCTTACCAGGGCGGAGACGACCAGCGATCGCGGAATTTCCGGGCGATACAGCCACAAATCAGACGGAAGAGCAGTGTTGCGCCAAGTCGTCAACCCCCCCTGTTCACGGGTCTGCCGCTTCAGCATTCCGGTGTCCTGGTTGCACTTCGCCGTCGCCCTGGCGAACGCGGACGGGAGTCACTTTCACCTTCGCGACGCCATCCTCACTTGATTTCGCGCGATGCTCGTCAAGTTGCAGAAGTCGAAGCAGCCGTCCAAGTGCCAACGCCGGCGTCGGCGTCGGCGTCGGCGCTACACCGGTGTTGATGTTGATATGGCCTGAATTGACACCGCCTTATTCACCACCCGCAGCAGTCTTTCCCACCATTTCTTCGGGGCGCACCCATTTGTCGAACTCGTCGTTTGTGACGAAGCCGAGTGCGAGCGCGGCCGCCTTCAGTGTCGTCCCCTCGCGATGCGCCTTCTTCGCAATCTGCGCCGCTTTGTCGTAGCCGATGTGTGGATTGAGCGCCGTCACCAGCATCAGTGAGCGATCGACCAAGTCCGCAATGCGCTCGTGATTCGGCTCGATGCCCACCGCGCAGTTATCGTTGAAGCTGCGTGCCCCGTCGGCAAGCAGGCGGATTGACTGCTGCACGTTGTGGGCCATCATCGGCCGGTACACATTCAGCTCGAAGTTGCCCGAAGCGCCGCCGAAGTTCACCGCGACGTCATTGCCGAATACCTGTGCGCAGGCCATCGTCAACGCCTCGCTCTGCGTCGGATTCACCTTGCCCGGCATGATGGAGCTGCCCGGCTCGTTCTCCGGAATGCGGATCTCGCCCAGTCCGCTGCGCGGCCCGCTGGCCAGCCATCGGATGTCGTTGGCGATCTTCATGAGGCTGGCGGCGACCGTCTTCATACTCCCGTGGGCGTGAACCAGGGCATCGGCGGCTGCCATGACTTCGAACTTGTTGGACGCGCTCACGAAAGGCTGTCCGGTGAGTCGGGCGATCACATCGGCAACACGCTCGGCGAATTCGGGGTGCGCATTGAGCCCCGTCCCGACGGCCGTGCCGCCCAGCGCCAGTTCGAAGAGGTGAGGCAGCGCGGCGTTGAGGTGATTCATGCCCTGGTCGAGCTGCGCGACGTAACCCGAGAACTCCTGCCCCAGGGTGAGCGGCGTCGCATCCTGAAGGTGGGTGCGACCAATCTTCACAATGCCCGAGAACGCCTGCGATTTGGCGGCAAGTGTGTCTCGCAGGCCCTGCAGCGCCGGCAGCAACTGCCCGACGATGCCGAGCGCTGCCGCCATGTGCATGGCGGTCGGAAACACGTCGTTGGACGACTGCCCGCGATTGACATCGTCGTTCGGGTGAACGAGCCGCTCTTCCCCCCGCACACCGCCCAACAGCTCGCTGGCACGGTTGGCGATCACCTCGTTGAGGTTCATGTTGGTCTGCGTGCCCGAGCCTGTCTGCCATACGGCGAGCGGGAACTGATCGGCGTGCCTGCCTTGCAGGATCTCCTCGGCGGCGGCGATGATCGCGTCGGCCTTGCGCGCGTCCAATTGGCCCAGGTCGCGATTGACCTCGGCCGCCGCCCGCTTCACGAGCGCCAGCGCGAGGATGATTTCCCTCGGCTGCTTCTCGGTCGAGATGCGAAAGTTCTGCAGCGAGCGCTGCGTCTGCGCGCCCCACAATGCCTCGTCGGGGACTTCGATCTCTCCGAATGTGTCGCGCTCCTTGCGCATGTCCGTCTCCTTGAATGGACCCATTCGAACAGGTTAACCGCCGCGCCGGGCACGCGGATTGCGCAACCCTGTCGACACACTGCCGGGGACCGCCATGCCGCGAGCGCTGTGGAAAGGCGCCATCACCTTCGGACTCGTTCACATCCCCGTCGCCCTCTATCCTGCCGCCCGGGAGAACCGGATCGACTTCGACTGGCTCGACCGCAAGACGATGAAGCCGGTGGGCTACAAGCGCGTCAACATGGTGACCGGCAAGGAAGTTGCGAAGGAAGACATCGTCAAGGGCGTCGAGGTGGAGAACGGACAGTACGTCGTGCTGACGGACGAGGAGATACGCAACGCGCGGCCCGAGAAAACGCAGACGGTCGACATCGTCGCCTTCGTCGACGCGAAGAACATTGCTCCACAGTATTTCGACGCCCCCTATGTGCTTGCGCCGACAGGCCGGGGCGAGAAGGTCTACATGCCGTTGCGCGAGGCGATGAAGCAAAGCGGCAAGGTCGGCATCGCGAGGGTCGTGATCCAGACACGCAAGCATCTGGCAGCGCTCATGGCCGACGGGGACGCACTCATGCTCGACACGCTGCGCTGGCACGACGAGATCCGCTCACGCGACGACATGGGCCTTCCCGGCGAGCCCAAGGGCAAGCTGGCCCCGACCGAGCGCGAGCTTCAAATGGCCCGCCAACTGATCGACGACATGTCGGCGCAATGGGATCCGACGCAATACGAGGATCGCTCCCGCGAGGACATCATGGCGATCGTCCACGAGAAGATGGAAAAGGGCGAGATCAAGCGAGTGGAGCCGGTCGAAGGCGAGGCCCAGGGCGCCGGGGCCGAAATCATCGACCTGGCCGAGTTGCTGAAGCGAAGCCTTCGCGCTGGCGCCAAGGGCAAGTCGGAGACGGCCGAGGCCGCGAACGACGAGGGTGAAGCGTCCGCCCGCGTGCCTGCGAAGCGCGCACCAAGGCGTGCGGCCGCGTCGAAGGAAGCGCCGAAGGCAGCGGCGAAATCGAGCGCCAGGACGTCGGCGCGCAAACGAGCCTGAGTCCATGACGGACCAGCGCGCGCCCACACCCGCCCGGCCCGCGACCGCCCGCACGACCGTCCACCACGTCACCATCACCCATCCGGATCGCGTGCTCGATGTCAGTACCGGCGTGACCAAGCTGGAACTTGCCGAGTACTACGACCGCATGGGTCCACACGTCCTGCCGCACCTCAAGGCGCGCCCGGTCGCCCTCGTTCGCGCTCCCGAGGGCATCGGCGGTGAGCTGTTCTTCCAGAAGCATGTGCAACGTCTGGCGATCCCGAAGATCCGTCGCCTGTCATCCGATCTCGACCCGCCGCATCCGCCGCTGATCGTCATCGACAATCGCACGGCTCTTGTCGGCGCCGCGCAAATGGGGGTCGTGGAGTTGCACACGTGGAACGTCCTGTACACGAACATCGAGAAGCCGGACCGTCTCGTGTTCGACCTCGATCCCGGAGAGGGCGTGAACTGGGCGCGCGTGATCGAGGCGGCTGAACTCGCCAAGACCCTGCTCGACGAACTCGGCCTGAAGAGCTTTCTCAAGACCAGTGGCGGCAAGGGGCTGCACGTCGTCGTTCCCCTGCAGCGCCGGCATTCGTGGGATGCGTGCAGCGGATTCGCCAAGGATGTGACAGCGCATCTGGCGCGCACGCTGCCGCAACGCTTCGCCGCGAAGATGGGTGCGAGGAATCGCGTGGGCAAGGTCTTCGTCGACTGGCTCCGCAACAACCGTGGTGCCACCTCGGCTTGCGCCTTCTCGGCACGGGCCCGACCTGGCATGGGCGTGTCCGTGCCCTTGTTCTGGGACGAACTGGTCGAATTGCGCGGCGGCGATCATTGGAACATCCGCACCGTCGCCCAGCGGCTGGAAGACTTGAAGGGCCACGACCCGTGGGCTGACTACGAGCGTTCGCGGCAGACGCTCGGCGCCGCCATGAGGTTGCTGCGCGATGAGTTCCGGCGTGCTATTGACGAGGAAGAAGGGGACAAGTCATCTGGGTTGAGGCACACGGCGGCGGGCAGGCGCTCTCGCGCTGCCGCCGTGCGTTGACATTGCCGGTGACACCGCGCGTCTGACTCACGGACGCGCGGTCAGTCGGTCCTGAATATCTTTCCATGGTTGCGACCTCTCGTTGGGCCCCGGATCGAGCCGCGCCGAACAGCCCAAGCCTTGCGAAAGCAATCTTGCGCATCAGAGAATGGACTGCGAGCCAACCGGAAGAGACCGCCAACACCTTTCACTCCGTCCGATGACCAAACGTCTCAGTCCCGTCGCTGATTCCGCTGAACGCCTTGCTCTCGGTGCCTGATGCAACTCCGCGCACGCCTCACGACCCTGACGCTTGCCCTCACCTTTTGCCTTTGTGCAAAGGCACAGGGCGAGCCCGCCCGCATCAATCCTTTCGATGACCCCTTCATGGCGGTCACGGCCGAAATGCCGGCCTGTCCTCAACCGGCCCCGCCCATGTTCAATGATGAGCAGTTCCGCGCGGAGGCGCACGACCGCGCGCAGCGGGGCGTGAGTTGCTGGATGGCAGGGCGCTGCCGGCTGCACAACGCCTATCTCTACGACGGCGAGATCGTTCCTCGTGTGCGAATCGCGCTCAACGCAAGCGGCAAGTTCAGCGGCACCAGCATCTGGGCTCTCGGCCAACGTCGCTTCGTATGGCTCAAGGGTTGCGTCGCAACTGCAGGGCAAGCCGCCGAAGCCGAGCGCATCGTGCGCAACATCGACGACGTCGAGGGTGTGGAGAACCAGCTGATGGTCGGTAGCCAGGGCCGACCGCCCTATATCGTGTTGCCTTGAAGAACTCTACCGCGGACCGAACGGCAGGAACCACGACAACATTTGATTCAACGAAAAGCTTCTGGTCAAGTTCAGCACGATGATGCATCCGCCTTGATGCCGGAGACCCCATGAGCAGTGTTCACATCCTGACTGAAGCCGCCGAAGGGGTGCGCGCCGATGCGTTCGTCGAAGTCAAGTGATGGGTGGATAGCGTGTCAATAGAGGCAGCAGGGGCAAGGCGTTAGCCAACCTTCTGTCTTTGCGGGTGGAGCGCGGGTGGAGCGCGCGATGGCGCGCGCGGGTTACTGCCCTGTTCGACGGGTCGATCACGGTGCCTGGGAGTTGATGCCGGCCAACGGATTTCATGCAGGCATGGTGTGTGCCCAGGCCCTTCAATCACCGGGAAGGAACCGCGACATGGACACGCTCCAAAGCCTTGTGCTGCCCAATCTCGAGGTGAATGCATGCGAGGACATGTACGTCCGCCTGAACGATCGAGCGTGGTCGGAGCTGGGCGAGCCGCGGCTTCACTTCCTTGAAAACGGCATCCTGCACACTGACACGTTCTACGGCAGTTTTTCCGCGACCACCTGGCGACGACACTGCCAGATCGAAACGCTTCTTCTGGCGTTGCACGGCCAGGGCCGCTTTGTCGTGAGCTTCGCGCTGCATCGGCTCGGACAAGCCACAGTATGGCTGGGCGAACGCACCGTCACCCTCTCCGCCGCCAAGCCCGCGCTGATGACCGTGCCTGGATGGGAGGGCGTGAAGGAGGGTCTCGTGTATTTCCGCCTTCGCGCGCTGCAGCCAGGCGTGATCGAAGGCGCCCGCTATCTCACGGCCGACGCGGCCCTCAACGACGTTCGACTCGGCCTCGTCATCACGCACTTCAATCGCCAGTCACAAGTGCTGCCCGCCATCGAGCGCATCAGGCGTTCGGTGCTGACGCGACCGGACCTGCGTGACCGCGTGACGCTCACTGTCGTCGACAACTCGCGCAATCTTCCGCTGTCGTCTCAAGCGGGCGTGAAGCTCATCCCCAACCGCAATCTTGGCGGGACCGGGGGCTTCGTGCGCGGCCTGCTCGATCTGGTCGATGGCGGCGAGCACACCCATGCGCTGTTCATGGACGACGATGCATCGTGCGAACCCGAGTCCATCGCGCGCACATGTGCCCTCTTGCGCTATGCACGCAACTCACACCTTGCCGTGGCGGGGGCGTTGCTCAATGAAGCGCATCCCTCGCAGCTGATCGAGAAGGGCGCGCGTTTCGAC
>DASTGE010000702.1:0-4140 GCA_035719405.1 Burkholderiaceae bacterium | reverse complement strand
TGCTCGGCCTGGTCGATGCACCGTGGATGCCCGCTGCAGTCGGCAGATGGCGCGCGGAATCAGCCGCACTGGCAAGCGCACCGCACAACGTCAACCTGACGCAACTGCTGGACGTGATGAACACGGCCGGCTACTTCTTTGTCGTCATCCCGCTTGCCATGACTGTGCGGGCCATCGTCGCAGCGACACGGCACCGTGCCAACCTCACGCGGCGCCGTGTCGATGCGACCACTCTGCCGTGGATCATGGCCAAGCATGCTCCCGCGGTCATCCCCGCCCTGTACTACGGCGACAGCAAGACTCAGTTGCTCAACGTCGATCCGCCGGAGCACCGTAGCGCAGTCGCCCCTGAGGAATGGGTGCGCGAGCATGGCTTGCTGGTGAACGGACGCCTCGACCGCGCAAAGGCCCGCGAGCTCCTGGTGGCCGATCTGGGAACGCGAATCGAGCGTCTCGACGAGCTGCGACCCCACGAGCGCGCGATGTTCGCTGTCTTCGGCACGCGACTGCTTTCTGACCGGACCGACATAGCGCGCGCGCAAGCGCTTCTCGACGATCTGAACCGATCTTGTCACAAGGGCACGCATGAAGGCAAAAAGGGCTACCCACAGCTCGGCTTGGCCGAAGACGCATTCCGACAGTACGCGAGACATCCTCAGGCGGCGCAATGGCTCAGAAAACACCCGTATCCCTGCACCCTCCTGCATTCGATGCACAAAGAAGCGCTGACCCTCGGTGCCCTGGCCTCGTCTCATTTCCGGTGGCTCAAGGGCATCGACCGGGGCCTGTGGTACGCGCTGAACACAACCGGCCGGAAAGTGTCCTTCATCGAGTCCGCCGCGGTGTTCACGCAGGCGATGTGGGAGGACTTTGCCCACAACTGCGGGTACGAGCTGACCGAACCGTACGTCGACGACGCCATCAACGGCGTCGAGAGCTACCTGATCAAGATCGGGCTGATGGAATCACCGCAACAGAAAGAATGAGACATGCGCAACATGGACATCATCCGGCCATTCGGCCGTTCGCTCTACCTTCAATTTTCCAGCACTGGCGAGTCGCGGAGCGCAAGCACGCTACAACTGGACCAGGGCGTGACGGTATCGAAGGGGGGTTCCAGCCTTCTAGGCCGGTATCACCGCGGCGAGTCAAGCTTCATCATCGAACGCTTCGCCAGCGAGCAGCTCGCCACCAGCGCGCTTCGCTCCGTCGAAACGGCGATGTTCCGCTTCGCAAAGCGTCAACGCGTGACGGGCGCTGCGAAAGGGTTTGTCCTTTGGATCGTCACACCGTTCATTGGCGCCATGTTCGCGCTCGGGTTCAACGCAACCGCAGGCCGGACAGCGACCATGCAGAGCGCGGCCATGAACCGCGATGCAGGCTACGCATCAGCGTCGCATGAAGGCTCTATGGCTCCACCTGCTGTCGCACCCACTGCGGCGAAACCAACGCCGCCTCCCCTAGCGGAAGTTGCAAAGGGCATGGGCAACGCCGTCAAGGCCGGCAAGTTTTCGGTGCAGGTCTCCAGTGGCTCGAAGGGGTCGATCTACGTCTTTTCCGACCCTGCTTGTCCCCACTGCCGCGACTTTGAGCGGCACATCGACGTGCTCGCCAAGACCTACACAATTCACATCTTCCCCGTGAGCGTCGTCGGTGGCCCGGCCTCGTCTACCCGCAACGCGCAGCTGCTGTGCTCGACGCCAAAGGCCCGCCCAGAGGCTTGGAAAAAGCTGATCAACAACGCTGCGCAAGGCGACATGCCGGGGTGTGTGGAGGGACAGGCTGCAG
Source organism: Burkholderiaceae bacterium (assembly GCA_035719405.1). Classification (GTDB taxonomy): domain Bacteria; phylum Pseudomonadota; class Gammaproteobacteria; order Burkholderiales; family Burkholderiaceae_C; genus CAMLIZ01. The sequence continues at coordinate 2,352 of DASTGE010000702.1, read as the reverse complement.
GTGAGGCAAACGACAAGATCTTCCGCGTCCTTGGCCTGCCTGGGACTCCTTCGCTTGTCGCGGCCGATGGCCGCATCATGCCGGACACAATGTCTCTAAAGGCAGAGGCGGTGGACGCCTGGATGCAAAGCCGCTCGGCGCGCTGACCCCCATGGCTGCCTTTATCCGCCGCTTTGACGACCGCGCAATCGCTGCGCAGCGTGCAAGCGACATCCTGGGCCTCGTCAAGTGCTCTCCCATCTGCCGACACTCGCTTCCAGTCTCCTTGGAGTCGGCTGTCGGAATTCCTTTGGAGTGAACCGATGGCAGCGGTAAGCCCCCATCACGAAATCGATCCTGCGAAGCTGACGCGCGACACCCGCTCGTCCGGCCAGCGGCTGGCGCGCAGCTTTTTCCGACCAACAACGTTCCGCTTATGGCTGATCGCGTTTGCGGGACTGCAGCTGTACATACCGGGTCTATGGCCGCTGTGGCTCGTGTTGGTGTGGATCCTGTGGATGATGTTCCAGGATCAAAAATTACGCATGCCCTTGCGCATGCCAAAGGACGCAGGTGGCCTTGACCAGACCGACTACAGCGAGCAAATGGTTGAAGAGTCGTGGTTGTTCGGCTGGTTTCGCAGTGCACGCGTGGTGCGAAAGCTGGCGATGGCCGGCGGCATCTTGTACATGGGATATCTGCGCTCGCCGCTTCCAGAAGAGTACGGGCGCGAGTTGTGGTTTACAGACTCCGACTGCCGGACGCACCTGTTTCTGGCCGCGACAACAGGCGGTGGCAAAACCAAGGCGTTGTGCGGGATGGTTTACAACGCGCTCTGCTGGGGTTCAGGCGCAAGCTACGGGGACGGCAAAGGCAGCGTCGGGCTGCCGTTCTCAATCTGGTCGATGTGCCGCCGTTTAGGTCGTGAAGACGACTTCCTGTTTCTCAACTACCTCACGGGTGGCACAGACCCCTTCGAGCGAATGGTGGCGCAAGAAGATGGGGTACGCCTCAACGGCTCACCAATGCTGGCGCAGTCCAACGGCGCAAACGCCTTCTCGGAAGGCGCGGCTGACTTCCTGCTGCAGCTGCTTGCGTCGTTGCTGCCTCGCGCCACAGGTGATGGCGCGCAATGGCAGCAAAAGTGCCTCAACATGACGGATGCCGTCCTCCGCACGCTCTGCTACAAACGGGCCCGGGGCGAGCTGGATCTTTCTATTGGAGTCATTCGGCACTACCTTGCGCTGAATAACCTGGTACAGCTTTATATCGAGGGGCGTGAGGGTCTGCTTCCGGAGGCGGCCTTTCTGCCCCTAAAGGCCTACTTCGAGACGAGCTTGCCTGGCTTCAATCCTGCATTGGCTCACGACCCTTCCCAGTGGGATCCCGAGGTCTACAACCAACACGGCTATCTCACAGGTCAGCTGGCTCGCACGCTGTCGATGATGATGGATACCTACGGGCATGTGTTCGCAGACAAGTATCCGGACATCGATCCTTTCGACGTTCTGTTGAACAACCGGGTGCTCGTCGTGCTGATCCCGTCTCTCGAGAAATCACCGACCGAGGCTGCGGCGCTTGGTCAGCTTCACATCGCGACGCAGCGGCTCATGATGGCGCAGACCCTCGGCTATCAGCTGGAGGGATTGAAGTCCGATGTGTTGGACTCAAGGCCGGCGAACCGCCCGAATCCATACATCATCATCAGCGAGGAACTGGCGTACTGGTTTGCCGAGGGTTTGGCGGTCATGTGCGCTCAGGCTCGTGAGTTGGGCTTCATGATGGTGATCTCTGTGCAGGATCTTCAAGGCCTCAAGCGCGGGGCTTCCGGTGAAGAGGCCGCCTCGATCATCGCCAACACCAAGATCAAATGGACGCTCGCCCTCGAAGATCCAGAAGACACGTTTGAGCTGATCCGCAAGGCCGGTGGACAGGCGCACTACAGCATGCTGTCCGGGCATGACGCCGTGAGCGGGACCTTTTCCACCGGTTACGCCGCGCAGGACACGTCAAGCATCGAGCGCCGCGATCGGATCTCGCTTGGTGACTTGAAGGACCTTAATCCAGGCGAGGGCATCGTCATCTACAAGAACAGCGTGTTACCCTGCGCGGCGTTCCATCTGCCCGACACACAGTTGATGTCGGAACGGCTACCGGCGCGCATCAATCGTTTCCTTCAGATCGAGCGCCCGGCCTACAAACGCCTGCCACGCTCCGCTCGGGCTGTGCGTGTCAGTGGGCGCGTGGAGGACTTCATCGTCGCCCAGCTGCGGCGAGGCGAAGCCCCCTATTTCCCGGTCCTAGAGGATCCCATCCTTGACGCGGTGTGCGTTGCGGCCGAGCATATGAATTCCATCCAGCGGTTCGACGTAC